>JAUVBS010000045.1 GCA_030591105.1 bacterium
GGCGGTCGCTCGAGTCCGGTTTACGCCGACTGCGACGACGACGGTCACCGCGACCTGCTGGTGGGCAACACTGCGGGCCAGCTCCTGCTCTACAGCAACCTGGGAAGCGATGCCGAGCCGGTTTTCTCCGGTTACACCGAGGTGATGGCCGACGATCGGTACATCGACCTGCCGGGTGAGGCCCGCTCGCGGCCGAGCGTGTGCGACTGGAACGACAACGGCCTACTCGACGTGTTGATCGGAGCCGCGGACGGTCTGGTCTATTTCTTCGGGGGCCAGGAAGACCTCAGTGCCGTCCCGCCGCCGGCTCTGACCGGACCGCTCGCCGCATACCCCAACCCCTTCAATCCCCGTGTGAATCTCGCGTTTGCGCTGGCCGAACCTCAGCACGTCGTCCTCGCGGTCTACTCGGTGGCTGGCCACCGGGTTGCCAGGCTGACCAGCGGGATTCTCCCGGCTGGTGAGCAGCTGTTCACCTGGGACGGCCGGGACAGCCGCGGTAATGATCTACCCACCGGCCAGTACATCGTACGCCTGAGCTGGCCCGGAGCAGACGAGCGGCGCAAGATCACACTGCTGCGTTAGACCAACCACATTTTGGATGATAGAACTTGTTCGCCACGAACAGGGTCCCCCGGGGGGCCTTCGCGATGGTCGAACCGAGAGGCCAGGCGAGTAAAGACAGACCGTCGTCTCGACGCGAAACTCAACGACTTGCTACTGCCGGCAAGGAATCGACATTCACGCGGCCGTTGTTCTCGTGTTAGCCTGGGCCTCAATCCGATCTTCACGGCACCCTGGACTACGACGGTGCGTTACCCATGTCTGATCCCGCCGGTCACCGTATAGTGCCGAGCCGATTTCTACCGCGATTGCCGTTGCTGATCCTTCTGGGGCTGCTGCTGTCCGGTACGGCATGTTCCCGGGATAGCCAGCGCGGCAGCGCTGCCCGCGACCGCATCGTGGTGCTCAACCTCGCCTCGCCGGCGATCTTGCCCGCCGCGGTCGTCGACTCCCTCCTGACTGCGGAAGCTGAACTGTCGGTGGCCGAGCGTATGGGCCGCTGGGCGCGGCGCTTCCTCGACGAGCCTCGTGCGGAGTACCGCTTCGGTCTGGCTCAGGGCGGTTACGTCACCGAAGGACTGCTCGTCGACGACCGGCATCACGATTGCGTGAGCTTGCTGTATCGCACCAGCGAACTGGCCCGCGCCGTTGACCACCGCGACGCGTTGGCGGTCGCGTTGGCGACCCGCTTTGCCGATGCCCCTGTCGACTCTCTCGCCGATGCGACCGGCCGCGTCGACTACGACCGGCCCGAACATCTCGACTTCAGCCTCGATATGATCCGCTCCGGAAACTGGGGATCAGATATCACGGCCACGCTCAGAGGTGCGGTACGCGACAGCGTCGGCAGCGCCCGTTACCGGGCGGGTAGTTTCGTCTACGTGCCGACCGGTGCGTTGCTACCGGATGAGTTGCAGGAAGGGGACGTCGTCTGGCTGGTGCTCGATCCGGCTCATTCCGGTGCGCGGCGTCTGCGCGACGAACACGGCCTGGTGATCGGTCACATCGGGCTGGTGATCGTCGTCGGCACCGAGCGTCGGCTGGTGCACGCGGCCCGCAGTGCGCTACCGGGCTGGTACGCCGGCGGTCGTGTCGAAGAAGTGCCGCTTATGGTCTATCTCGAGCGGGTCGATCGCTTCGCCGGCGTGGTCGTGACCCGGTTCTGAGCCGAGCGGGGCCAAGCCGCTAGAACTCGTCGGCCGCGCCAGTCTTTTGAGCGGCGATGGCCGGAGCGGGCGGGGTGACTGTTATCGTGACGCTCGTCGTGGCCGAGTCGGTGTCGGCGTAGGCCCTCGCCCGTACGATCAACTCGGTGTCCACCGCCACCAACGGCACATCCCACAGATAAGTCCAATCCGTCGTGCCGACTGCATGCAGGAGGCCGTCGCCGGTGTCGACCTTGACCGAGTCGACGCTGCCGCCGGCCGGAGCGAGGCTGGTGCCGCGCACCTGGAACTGGCCGTCGCTGCTGACGACTGCACCGCCAGTCGGCGCGAGAATCGTCACCTCGAGCGACTGGGTCACCAGGATGGCGTAGTCGTTGAACACTGCCGAGTCGGTCCAGTGGTTGCGGAATTGGCCGTAGACGACATGGGTCCCCGGTTCGTTGCCGATGGTGACCACCACCGTGTCGGCATAGGTTTGCCACGGCACGCCGGTGAAATCGGGCGCCTCGGCGAAGCGCATCGAGTGTGCGACGGCGTTGTTCAGGGCGATCAAGGTCGAGGTCGAGACGATCCGGTCGGCGGGCAGGTCGAGCTGGAAGCTGGCTCCGGACAGATCGTCGGGTACCGCGGTGTATTCGCTGATGGCACCGAAACCGAAATCGCCGTCGAACTCACCGTAGATCGTCTGAGGGTTGATCGTGTCGGCGAGTTGATAGTCGGTGTAGACCGTGTCGGCCGGCAGCCAAGGTTGGGCGGGCAAATCGGCTTCGTCCGCGGCGAAGCGCATCTGGAGCGCGCCGGGAGCGTCGATGGCCAGGTCGATCAAAGCGGAAGCCACCGTCGGTGGATCGCCGAAGGCGGTAAACGTCGGATCGAAGTCCACGGTGACCGTCACCTGGGCGGTATCGGAAGCAACACCCATGGTATCGACGATCAGGTAGACCTCCTTGTCTTCGCCGTTGGCGATCGCCGGTCCCAGATCCCAAGCCACCTCGACCGTGCTGTCGGGGATGGCCGGCAGAACGACCGCGTCGGTGAACGCCGGATTGTCTGCGATACGCATCTGATCACCCACGCTGGTCAAGATCGCGAGGGTCGTGTGACGTGAGGGCGCATCGCCACTGCCGTCGCCGACGGTCAAGAACGGCGGGGTCGGTGCTGCTGCGGCGGTCATATCGGAGTGCAGGGTGATATCACCATCGGCGTTGCGCGCCTGGACGACGAAGTAGTTCGTCGCGTTGGGTACCGGGTCGGCGAAGGTGAAGATCAGCTGTGGCGCTGCGGTCGCCTCGACCGTGGCGACGAAGGCGAATACACCGTCTGGATCGATGGCGTGCGTGACGTCGTATTCAACGATGTCATAGCCCTCGAGTTGATTCCAGAACAAGGTCACAGAGTGCTCCGCGGCGGTGTAGATCGCGCGTAAACCGAACGGGTCGTCCGAGCCGGGAACGTTCGGGTCGAACGGGTTGTTGTACTCCGGTGTGCCGGGTTGGCTGCCGCAGCCGACCAGTATTACCACCACCGATACCAGCAGACCGACCCCCAGCAGACCGATCCTCAGCAGCGTCGGCAACCGTTTACGATGGTGCGGTGAGCGCATGGCTCTACCTCGAGCTAGCGGGTCAGAAATTCAGTACCAACCCGGCGTGAACACTGTGCCAGGGGCTCTCGGCCGGCCACGGAACAGCCGGTGTGGCGATCCCTACGACCGGAGGTACCGGGCCCGGCCCGGCGTCGACACTGGGGAAGAAGATCAGCGCATCGATGATGCTGACGACGATGGCGCCCGCTGCCACGAGCAGCCCTGTATCGCGCAGCTCCAGAGCCTCTTCCATCTGGCGGTACGCTTCGTCGGCCGCCTCCTGATACTCGGCGATGTCATCGACGTTGATCGCAGTGTCGTATTTGTCTTTGAGCAGCAGGTAGTCCTCGTTGAAATTACTGTACCGCAACTGACCGGCAATGGCGGCGACTAGACCGGTTGCCTCGACGAGGTTGAAGAAGTAGCCCTTCACCGGTTTGTTCAGGTAGTGCTGCCCCAGTCCGGCGAACAGCAGGTTGCTCGTCCAGGCGTGCTTGCGGCGGAAGCGGTCGAGACGGACCTTGAAGAAACGTTCGCCATCGGCCGTATCATCGATGACGAGCTGCGTCTTGTACGGTCGGTAACCGGACAGTTTCGCCTCGATGCGGTAGAGACCGGGGGCGAGGGTCACAGGAGTGGCGAACGGGAAGGTTCCGACGCTCTGACCCTCGATCGACAGCTCGGCGCCGGCCGGTCCGGCGAAATAGACGATGGTGCCCAGTTCGGCCGCCGCCGCCGGAGGGGTCAGGACGCACCCCAGCGCCCAGCCAAATGCGCAGCAGAGCGTCAGAACTGCTACCGCTTTCCGGACCAACACAGCGGTCGGCTCAAGCGATGCAGGCCGCAACGGTAAGGCCGAGCGGCATTGTGCGGAGGAGACTCCGGTCCGGAGCGTCGGGTAAGCGACCATGCCGTTGTGAAATCCTTCGCGGTGGCGGATCAGTCCGGCCCCCCTTGGCGTAAGCCGGCAGCCGGAAGCGACATGAGTAATTATAGGCGACGATCGCCCCGTAGCGCAAAGGACCAGTTGGGTTAGAGCTCGTTTGAACACCCATGTTCCTACTGCGAGCGCACCCACTGGAGCAGGTCAGTCCCTGTGATAGGGGCGGTTGCGCAGTATACACAGGCCGCGGTAGATCTGTTCCAAAAGCAAGACCTGCGCCATCTCGTGGGTGAGGGTCAGTGCTGAGAGACGCACGGTCCGGGCGGCGCGCTGGCGGGCCGCGGGTCCGAGGCCGTCGGCGCCGCCGATCAAGAACGCGATCTTGCCGTACCGGCCGAGCAAGTCGGCCAGCTGGTGCGAAGTAACCTTCTCGCCCCGCTCGTCCAGCGCGATCACCAGCTCGTTGCCGGCAGGGGACCCGAGCTTGCGCAGCATCTCGTGACCCTCGCGCGCCGGGCCGGTATCCTTGATCGTGACCACCTCGCACGGCACCATGCCGCCACAACGCTTGAGGTAGTCCTCGGCCAGGGCGGCCAGCGACTTGTTCTTCAGCTTGCCCACTGCGACGATCCGGATCATGGACCCGGTGTAACGATTTTGCCGGCGAAGATCAACTCCAAAACCGCAGCGTCCGTCTCGCCTGGGTGCCGCGGGTACCGTTGCGCCGGGGTCCGGAGCGGCTCCGTGGTCGGTCCTTCGTCTCGGCACGGCTCGCGGGCGCATAATCCAGGTTGACAGGCCGGCCCTCTCCTTATGTTATTGGTCGCAGCTTATGCCGGCTGCGGCCCACTCCGGTGGCGATCCGCGCGTATCAGACACTCAACGAAATGCTTGGGTTGCCCATGAGCTCGATGCTTCCGCTAGCGGCCGTTGGTTCCGGTGTGCTCACGCACTTCACTACGGTTTTTATATTCGTCCTCTTCGGTATCTTTTTTGCCGCGCTCGCCCTCGGGGTCGCGCGCCTGGTACGTCCCAACAATCCGAATCCCAACAAGCTGACCACATACGAGTGCGGTGAGCTGCCCCGCGGTTCGTCGTGGGTCAGGTTCAACGTCCGTTTCTACCTGATCGCGCTGTTCTTCATCGTGTTCGACGTCGAGGTGATCTTCCTCTTCCCCTGGGCAGTGGTCTTCAAGCAGCTCTTCCCGCACCCGCAACTCGGGCCACTGGTATTCTGGGAGATGGTCCTCTTCTTGGCGATTCTGACGGTGGGGTTGGCTTACGTCTGGGGCAAGGGCGATCTGGACTGGGTCAAGAAGCTGATCGAGCGTGAACCGGCCGCCGGCGAACCTGCTGCCGGCGAGTCTGCCACCGGCGAGCTCGAGGAGGTGACGAGCCGATGAGCACCGAGAGCACGACCCCGCCAGCCGGCTACGATCCTCAGCGCGAACACATGCTCGACTTCGACGTCGATCAACAGCTACAAAAAGTCATCGATACCGAGGACAAGAACTTCATCCTGACCTCTCTGGACGAGGTTTTCAACTGGGCACGGCTCTCGAGTCTGTGGCCGGTGACCTTCGGTCTGGCCTGTTGCGCCATCGAGATGATGGCCTGCAGCGCCACGCGTTACGACATCGACCGTTTCGGCGCCGGCGCTTTCCGGGCCTCGCCACGCCAGGCGGACCTGATGATCGTCTCGGGTACCGTGACGGCCAAGATGGCCCGGCGTTTGAAGCTGATCTACGACCAGATGCCCGAACCGAAGTGGGTGGTCGCCATGGGTAGCTGCGCCATCGGCGGCGGTCCGTACTTCAAGTACGGCTATCACGTGGTCAAGGGGGTCGATCTGCTGGTGCCGGTCGATGTCTATATCCCCGGTTGCCCGCCGCGGCCCGAGGTGCTGCTCGACGGGTTGATGCGGCTGCAGGACAAGATCCGTGGTCGCAAGGGTAAGTTTCGCCCACCCAAGTGGGTAGCTAATTACGCCAAGAAGATTCCCTATCGGAAGTAAGGTCGCGGTCATGGAATTCGCTGCCATCTGTACACTACTGAGCACCAAGCTCGGCGACGGCGTACTGGAACTACACGAAGAGGGTGTCGAACCGTGGGTCGACATGAAGCCGGATCAGATCGCCGCGGCCGCGCATCTGTTACGCGAACTGCCCGAGCTGGATTTCAATCAGCTGATGTGCTTGTCGGGCATCGACTGGGATGGCCTCGATGAGAAAGGCAAGGGGAAGTCGGTCGCGATCCTCGGCTACAGTGCCGACGGCAAACCCGAGACCAGCGACCGGGTCGGCGAGGGCGATCTGGGCGTGGCCTACCACCTGTACAGCCACCAACATGGTCACAAATTCACGCTGCGGGTACGTGTGCCGCGAGGTGCCGCGACGCTACCGTCGGTTGCCGAGATCTGGCCCACCGGCGCCTGGCACGAGCGCGAGGCGTGGGATCTGGTGGGTATCCGCTTCACTGGGCACCCCGATCTGCGCCGTATCTTGCTCGATGATAGCTGGGTTGGCCATCCGTTGCGGAAGGACTACCAGATGCCGGGCCGGTGGGATCTGGCCCCGCTCGAAGGCAAACCGTACAGCGTCAACCCCCACCAGAAACCGATGGAACCTCCGCCGGCTGGCGATGCCGACGGTAGCGGCGGCGAGGGATAGGCATGGCCACTGACGACAGGAATCTCAGCGCGGCGACCGGTTGGGCGGAGCAGGACGATGTCCCGGAGATGCCGAGCGAGCTGCTCGAGATCAACATGGGTCCGCAGCACCCGGCGACCCACGGCGTGCTGCGTCTGTTGATCGAGACCGACGGCGAGATCGTTGCGAAAGTCACGCCGCACATCGGTTATCTGCACCGCTGTGCAGAGAAGATCGCCGAGGGCCTCAATTACAAGCAGTGGGTGGTTTACACCGACCGTTTCGACTACCTGGCGCCGATGTGCTGCAACCACGCCTACGTCACGGCGGTCGAGAGATTGTTGGGGGTCGAGATGCCCGATCGCGTGGAGTACCTCCGCGTCATCGCCGCCGAGCTATCGCGTATCGCCAGTCATCTGATCGCCATCGCGACCTTCGGGCTGGACATGGGTGCCTGGACACCGCTGCTCTACTGTTTTCGCGAGCGCGAGGAGATCCTCAACCTGCTCGAGCGGCTCTCCGGCGGCCGCATGCTCTACAACTACATGATTCCCGGTGGTGTGCGCTTCGACGTGCCCGAAGACGGCTGGTGCGAGGACACCCGGACTTTCATCGACATGTTGGAGAACAAGAAAATCGGCGACTACAACACGTTGCTCTCCTACAACAAGATCTTCATCGAGCGCACCGCGGATATCGGAGTGATCAGCCGCGAGGACGCGTTCGCCTACGGCTGTACCGGCCCGGTCTTGCGTGGGTCGGGCGTACAGTTCGATTGCCGCAAGGACGACCCGTATTCCGTCTACGACCAGTTCGAATTCGAGATCCCCTACGGGACCGGGGAGCAAGGTACTGTCGGTGATTGCTGGGATCGTTACATGGTACGCGTGCGTGAGGTGATCCAGTCGTGCCGGATCGTCCGTCAGGCGCTCGAGAAGTTGCCGCCCGGACCGATCATGTCCGATCAGGTCAAGAAGGTCATGCGCGTCGGGCCGGGTGCCGCCTATACGCGTGTCGAGAGTGCCAAGGGTGAAATGGGACACTATCTGATTGCCGACGGCGGCCAGAAACCGTTCCGCAACAAGGTACGGTCGCCCTCGTTCTGCAACCTCCAAATCCTCGAGAAGATCGGCCCGGGAATGATGGTCTCCGACCTGGTGGCCACCGTGGGCTCTCTGGACATCGTCCTGGGGGAGATCGACAGGTAGCTATGGAACTGTTCGCGAACCTGCTAGGTAAGATCGAGGCGCTGTCGTCGCAGAACGTCCTGATCCTCAGCAGCCTGATCATGGCCTTGATCATGGCGCTGGTGATGGCCGCCTGCGCCATCGTGTTCACCTGGATGGAACGCAAGGTCGCCGCGTTTCTGCAGAGCCGATACGGCCCGATGCGCGTCGGTCACTGGCACGGCGTCGCCCAACCGGTCGCCGATATGCTGAAGATCCTCCAGAAAGAGGATATCATCCCGGCCGAAGCGGACCGGACCCTGTTCACGCTAGCGCCGGTGGTGATCTTCATCGGTTCTCTGTTGGCCTGGGCGGCGATCCCGTTCGCACCGGGTTTCATTGCGTCGGATCTGGACCTCGGCTTGCTGTACATCTTCGCGGTCAGCAGCCTCGCCGTGATCGGGATCTTGATGGCCGGCTGGGCGTCGAACAACAAGTGGTCGCTCTACGGTGCGGCCCGCGGTGCGGCACAGATGGTCAGCTACGAGATCCCGCTGGCGCTCTCGACCGTCCCGGTCGTTCTGTACACGGCGTCGCTGAACATGAACGACATCGTCATCGCGCAGCAGGGCGGGGTTGCCAACTGGTTCTTGTTCCGCGATCCGTTTCTGTTCGTGGCGTTCGTGGTCTATTTCATCTGCTCGATCGCCGAGGTCAACCGCGGCCCGTTCGACATGCCCGAAACCGAATCGGAACTGGTGGCCGGTTACCACACAGAGTACACCGGTATGCGGTGGGCTTTCTTCTTCCTGTCGGAGTATGCGAACCTGTTCTTGGTCTCGTGCATCGCCACCGCCGTATTCCTCGGCGGCTGGTGGGCGCCGATTCCGGGGCTGCCGCTCGCGCCGGCACTGAACTTCATCGTCAAGAGTGTGTTGCTGGTCTTCTTGCATATGTGGGTGCGCTGGACTCTGCCGCGCCTACGCGTCGATCAGCTGATGTATCTCTGCTGGAAGGTGATGATTCCCATCGCGCTGATTTGTGTCATCGGTTCGGGGATCTGGTTGATGGTGAGCGGTCAGGCTTCCTGACCGGCCGCCGAGAAGACAGCAGCACAGGAGGACCTGGATGGTCCAGTACTTCACCGATATGTACCTGGCCGTCAGCAGTACGCTGAAGGGCATGGGCGTCACCATCAAGCACCTTTGGCGTAAGCCGGTGACGCTGCAATACCCCGATGAGCGCTGGGTGATGCCGGAACGGTACAAGGGTTTTGTACACAACAATATCATCCGGTGCGACGCGTGCCTGCAGTGCGCGCGCGCCTGCCCGGTGGACTGCATCTATATCGAGGTGGCAGGCAAGGGCAAAGACCGCTGGATGACCCGCTACGCCATCGACTACAACAAGTGCATCTGGTGCGGTTTCTGCACCGAACCGTGCCCGACCAATGCCATCACCATGAGTCACGATTACGACCACTCGGTCTACTTCCGCCAGAGCTACGTGTACGAGTACGTGGCTGCGGATAACCCCGTACCGTCGAACCGCGAGAAGCGGATCGAGATGGGCTACTACGTCGAGCCGAAGCCAGAGAAACCCGAACCGAAGCCGAAGCCCGCGGAGGATAAGCCGGCCGCTGACAAACCGGCCGCGGACAAGCCAGCGGCGGTCGAGCCGGTGGCGGATAAACCGGTTGCCGTCGAGCCGGCTGATGAGGGATCTACGACCGAAGAGCCATCAGCCGAAGAGCCGTTAGCCGAAGACCCAGCGGCCAAAAAACCTGCGGCCCCAAAACCCGCGACCAAAAAACCCGCGGCCGAAAAACCCGCGACCGA
>JAUVBS010000207.1 GCA_030591105.1 bacterium
GTGCACCCGAGTGATCTCGCCGCGGCCATCGACCACACCTTGCTCAAGGCGGACGCCACTGCCGACGACATCGAGAAGCTCTGCGACGAAGCACGGCAGTATCGGTTTGCGACGGTTTGTGTTAACCCGGTCTGGGTGCTGCTTTGCGCTGCGCGTCTGGACGGCAGCGGGGTGGCGGTTTGCAGCGTGGTCGGCTTTCCACTCGGCGCGGACGATCCTGAAACCAAGGCGCTCGCGGCGCGGCGCGCCGTCCAGGACGGCGCCACGGAGATTGATATGGTGATCGCCCTGGGGCACCTCAAGGGAGGCGATGACGAGGCGTTGTTCGGCGATATCGCGGCTGTACGACGCGAGACCTTGGGTCTGGCCTGTTTGAAGGTGATCCTCGAGACATCGCTCTTGACCGACGCTCAGAAAGTGCGGGCGTGTGAGACCGCCTGCCGCGCCGGAGTCGATTTCGTCAAGACGTCTACCGGTTTCGCCGCCGGCGGAGCCACCGAGGCGGACGTTGCGCTGCTGCGCAAGACGGTCGGAACAAACGTGGGGGTCAAGGCTTCCGGGGGGATCAAGGACCGTGCTACGGCGGAGGCGATGCTCGCCGCTGGAGCCAACCGTATCGGTACGAGTTCGGGGGTGGCGATCGTCACCGGGTAATGCGGATGAGTCGTAAGCGGCCGCAGCGTGGGGGTGCGCTCATGGATATCCTGGAGATCATCGAAGCCAAGAAGCACGGCCGGCAATTGACGCCCGACGCCATCGCTTCGGTCGTACAGGAATTCACCGCCGACCGCTTGCCGTCGTATCAGATGGCGGCCTGGCTCATGGCTGTCTGGTTCGCCGGTATGTCCAGGGAAGAGACTGCCGCCTTGACCCGAGCCATGCTCGAGTCCGGGGAGCAACTCGACACGACCGATCTCGGTGGGCCGACCGCGGACAAGCACAGCACCGGCGGCGTGGGTGATAAGGTGAGTCTGCTTCTGGCGCCGCTGGCGGCTGCTTGCGGTCTGCGCGTGCCGATGCTTTCGGGCCGAGGGCTTGGACACACCGGCGGGACCTTGGACAAGCTCGAGGCGATCCCCGGTTACCGGATTCGGCTATCGAACACCGAGTTCTTCGCAACGGTGCGCGAGGTCGGCTGTGCCATCGTCGGCCAGAGCGACAATTTCGCGCCGGCCGACGGCAAGATCTACGCTCTGCGCGATGTGATCGGTTGCGTCGATAGCGTGCCGTTGATCACCGCGTCGATCATGTCGAAGAAGCTGGCGGCCGGGCCGCAGACCATCGTCATCGATTTGAAGACCGGTTCCGGTGCGTTCATGAACGATCTACAGCGTGCCCGTGATCTCGCGACCTCTCTCGTCCAGATCGGGCGGCTCTGGGACCGGCGCGTCGCGGTCGTTTTCAGCGACATGGATCAGCCGTTAGGGGTCATGATCGGCCACGCGCTCGAGACGATCGAAGCATTTGCCACCCTGCGGCCCGAGGGTCATCGCACCGGCCCTGCTGACCTGGTCACGTTGACCGAGGAATTGGTGGCCGAAATGGTAACAGTCGCTGGGCTGCGTCCTGACCGCGCGGCTGCGATCGATCTGGTCCGCGAGGTGTGGACAGCGGGGGAAGCATTCGCCTGTCTGGAACGCTGGATTGCGGCTCAGGGCGGGAAGATCGATCCGGACCGGGCCGATTTCGGCCTCGCAGTGGCCGCCCCGATCCACCAGCTCGATGCGCCGACGGACGGTTATCTGCAACGGGTTGACTGCCGTGCGGTCGGTCTTGCCCTGGTCGATATCGATGGTGCGCGCCGCGCGGTCGATGACCCGATCGATCTGAGTACCGGTGTCGCCTTTCCGGTCAGTATCGGCGAACCGGTGGTCGCCGGGCAGCCGTTGGCGATCATCCATGCCCACGATCGCGCCGCCGCCGCCAGCGCCGCTCGTCGGATCGCGGCCGCGGTTACCATCGGTCCTGAGCCAGTCTCGCCCCGTCAAGTGATCCTCGACCGCACCGAGTGACGGCGCCGCGGCAGCCGATCGCGCTAGGAAACCGTTTTGAATTGAGCTCTAGAAGTCACCCTCGTCACCGGTCGTGTTGTCGAGGGTCTCGAAGTCCTTGTCGAGGCCGGAGAAGTCGACGATCTCACCACCGTGTTTGTCGCACAGAGACTGCGGCTGATGCGCCGGCATGAAGACTTCCAGCGCCACGGAGTCACAGCTACTGGTGGCGAGCATGCCGGTCTCCAGGCAGATCGTATGTTCGATGATACCGGGGGGGCGGACGAAGCGTTCGTCGCCTTTCTCGCCGGTGATCTTGCCCATGAAGTCGGCCCAGATCGGCAACGCCATCCGCGAACCGGTGGCGCGGTGTCCCATGCCGATCGGCTCGTCGAAACCCACCCAGACTCCGCCGCAGAAGCTCGGTGTGAAACCGCAGAACCAGGCGTTGGTGTTGTCGTTGGTGGTGCCGGTCTTGCCGGCGCCGGTCACGCGGAATCCCAATTGACGAGCCCGGATACCGGTTCCCCGCTTCAGCGCGGTCTGCAGCAAGTTGGTGATCAAATAGGCCTCGCCCGGGTCGAGGACTTCTCGCTGTTCAATGCGCTGCTCGTACAGGATCTCTCCGTCCGCGGACTCGATCCGTGTGATCAGGTGCTGCCCGACGGCGACGCCGTGGTTGGCAAAGGTAGAGTAGACCGTTAAGACTTCCTCGAGCGTCACCTCGCTCGCGCCGAGAAAGAGCGATGGCACCGCGCTCATACGAGATTTGATGCCGAGCCGGCGTGCGTTGGCGATGACCGGTTGTAGCCCGAAATCGAGGTAGAATTTCGCGGTCGGAGCGTTGATCGACCGGGATAGCGCGTAGCGGAGCGTGATCGGCCCGCGGAACTTGCCGCTGAAGTTCCTCGGTCGCCAGAGCATCGACCCGGTATCGACGATGAAGGGAGTGTCCATCAGGATCGACGCCGGGGTGTAGCCGTGCTCCAGTGCAGTCAGGTAGACGATCGGTTTGAAGATCGAGCCGGGCTGACGCCGCGCCTGCAACGCCAGGTTCCACTTCGAGTCGGCAAAGGACCGGCCGCCGACGAGACCGAGGATTGCCCCGGTCCGCACGTCCTGTAGCAGTGCTGCCCCCTGGAGGTAAGCGATCTTGTCAGGCCGTTCGTCCAGGGCAACCAAGCTGTCGTACCTGGCCCGCGTCATCTCGTATTCACGCTCGTTCTCCATGGCGGCCAGGTGTGATTCGAGCGCCTCTTCCATCCAGCGTTGGTAGTGCGGGGCGAGAGTCGTCCAGACTTTCAAGCCCTCATCGTACAGGGCTTCGGCGCCGAACATTCTTTCAAGTTGCTTGCGGACTTCCTCGACGAAGTAGGCCGCAAACACACTCTTGAGGTCGGCCTCGGCGGCGATGACCACGTGCACTTCGGTCTGTCCGATGACTTCCGCCTCATCGCGCGAGAGATAACCCGACTTGACCATCGAGCCGAGGACAGTCGCGCGGCGTCGGTAGGCGGCGTCGAGATGATTAAACGGTGAGTAGCGTTCGGGCCGCTGGATCAGTCCGGCCAGCATGGTCGATTCGGCAGCGGCCAGATCCCAGATGTTCTTGCCGAAGAACGTCCGGGCTGCCGCCTGCATACCGTAAGTACCGCGGCCCATATAAATCTGGTTGAGGTACATGGCGAGGATCTCGTCTTTGGTGTAGATCTGCTCGATCTGCACCGCCAAAATCATCTCCTTGAGTTTGCGGGTGACGAGTTTCTCGGGGGTCAAGAATAGGTTGCGGGCCAGCTGCTGGGTCAGCGTGCTTGCCCCCGGTCGTTGCCGCGAGGTCAAGTTCACGATGATGACTTTGACCAGCCGACGCAAATCTATGCCGTAGTGGTCGTAGAAGCGCCGATCCTCGATGGCGATGACCGCTTCTTGAAGCCGCCGCGGGATCCGAGTGAGGGGGACGATGGTCCGGTTCTCGGTGTAGAATTCGCGCAGGGTGTCGCCGTTGGCCGCGAAGATGAGTGTCTTGAGCGAGGGCTCGATGGTCTGCAGGCTGTCGATAGACGGCAAATCGCGTGACAGGTACTGGGTCGCGACAATCGACGCGGCGATGCTCGCCAAGAACAACAGTCCCAGGACGATCAGTATGCCGCGGATCAATGACCGCGGAACGGTGGTGTCGAATAATCGCTTCATGGTCACTCCCTGCCGTTACCTGGGCTCAATCTATCGGACCGCTCCGTGTCGGTAAAGCACGCTCCGCGCCGGCAATTAAAAAAATACAAAATAAAACGCGATTTTGGTTTGACACCGCCGGTGGATTCGCTTACATTGCGCCGCCGTTGCCCGGGTCAGCAACCGCAGGGTTCTGCCCGGGTAAAAGTTGCCCGCAAACGCGCCTCTAAAGGCAAGCGGCAGGGAAAGTTCGCGGCCTCGAAAATCGATGGTCGCGGGTTGACAAACTGCCAAGTTTCGAGTAACTTACTTGATCCCCTCGGGGGTGCCAGCGGCTAGACCGCCTGGACTAGTTCTTTGACAACAGAATAGCGTGCGACGGCCCGTGAAACTCAATTCTGAGGTCGTCGCGAAGGGAAGGTCTGCTTGGCAGACGACTCCTCGCGGCGAATCTTGCGAATGATAGAATAAGCAGGAGCTGACGCTTCTGTTGTTCAAGATAATTGACAACGGAGAGTTTGATCCTGGCTCAGAACGAACACTGGCGGCGTGGATTAGGCATGCAA
>JAUVBS010000369.1 GCA_030591105.1 bacterium
CGGCTGCGAGCATCCAGCGCCGTAGCGCATCGGCGTCCACGGGGATCGGTTTGCGTGAAGCGGCCGTGCCCAGCGCCGACGCGGTCGAATCCAATACGAGATCGGTGCCGTCTGCGGCCGCAACATCCGGCGCAATACTCGACGAAGACGGCGCGGTCCAGTCCGCAAACGGGCTGGACGCCACGCTCGCGGCCATCGCCTCGAGCACGGCGATGGCGCGTCCCGGTCCTTCGCCGTGGCGATCGAGTAGAGCGAGGCACTGCTGGCGCAGCGTCGGCTGCAACTCGGCCCACCACCTCAGGCGATCCCAGACGCGTTCCGCTTCGTGGCGGAGCGCCCGTTCGGCCGCCACTGGGTCGCTCCCCGCGGTCAGCAGATCGGTTTGCGGCCACGGCTTGAGCGGATCGAGCAACGACCACAGTACGGTACGACCGAGCGCGACCGTTCCGTCGGGCAAACGGCGGACGGCAGTCTCGTCGGGCCATTCGCCGACGACGACCCCCCCGGCGAGTTCGCGCTCCGGTCGCTGCGGATCGGCTACTTCGACCACCCGTTGCGGCGCCCGCGCATCAAGGGCCAGCGCCGAGTCGCCAACGCTTGTGAGCAGCCAGAGAGCGACCGGACGTTCAGCCATCGGTCTCTCCGTACGCAGCGGCAAGTCGCGCAGAAAACGCTGCTTCGTCGATGATCGTGATACCGAGTTTGCGCGCCTTGGCCAGCTTCTTACCCGCACTTTCGCCAGCGATCACCACGTCGGTCTTGCGACTCACGCTGCCGGTGATTTTGCCGCCCAATCGTTCGATCTGCTCCTGCGCAGCGACGCGGGACAAAGTTTCGAGACTTCCGGTCAGAACGAAATTCTTGCCAGCGAACCAGGTCACAGCCCGTGTCTCCTCGCCCCCGGTGGCGGCTGTTTTCGAGACCAGTGGTGGCACTTCCTCCGCAGCGCGGAAAAAGCCCACTGCGCGTAGATCTTCGATCAGACGCGCATTCTCGGTGCGGACGAAGTACGCTGACACCTGTGCCGCGACAACCGGTCCGATATCGGGCAATTCGGCCAATGCCGCGCTGCTGGCCGTCATCAGCGAGTCGATGGCCGGGAAGTTACGCGCCAGTGTGAGGGCGGTTGCGGTTCCTACACCCGGAATGCCCAAGGCGAACAATTTCGCCGCCCAAGGGCGCTGCGGCGCGCGGCCGATGAACCGCAGCAGGTTATCGGCGGACTTCTCGCCCCAACCCGGCAGGTCGGCCAGTTCCTGACGCTGCAAACGGAATAGGTCGGCGGGTGTGCGTACAATTTCGTTGGCCAGCAGTAGATCGATCCAACGGCCGCCCAGCCCTTCTATATCGCAGGCCTGGCGGCTGGCAAAATGGCGTAACCGTCCGGCCATCACGGCCGGACAGTTTGGGTTGCTACACCGTAGCGCTACAGCGCCGTCGTCGCGCTCGGTGGGCTGCTCGCACACCGGGCACTGCCGCGGCGGCTCAACGGCGTGCTCGGTGCCGGTGCGCTTTTCCGGTAGTACACGCAACACCTGCGGAATGATGTCGCCCCCTTTGGCGACAACCACGGTATCGCCGACACGGACATCCCGCCGCGCGACCTCTTCCCAGTTGTGTAACGTGGCACTGCTGACCGTGGTGCCGGCCAGAGCGACCGGTCGCAGCTTCGCCACCGGAGTTATCACGCCGGTACGGCCGACCTGCTGGTTGATCTGTTCCACCACCGTAACCGCTTCTTCGGCGGCGAACTTGTAGGCCAAGCCCCAGCGCGGCGCCTTGGCTGTAGCGCCCAGTTGCCGCTGCCAATCGGTACGGTCGACCTTGATGACCGCACCATCGATTTGGTAGTCGAGTCGCTGCCGGAGCGCTTCGAGTTCGTCCAGGCACGTGGTGATCTCCTCGACGTTCGATGCTTCGCGCAGGAAAGCGTTGACCGGAAAACCGAGATCGCGCAGAGCAACGATCTCCTGCGTGTGTGACGCCAGATCGCTGGTCATACCTTCGTTGTCGATCAGAAACAGCTGATAGAAGAACACCGACAGGCCGCGCCGCGCGACCTCATCCGGATCGAGCCGTTTCAAGCTGCCCGCCGTCGCGTTACGCGGATTCGCCAGTGGGTCGAGGCCGTCTGTTTCTCGCTGTCGATTCAACTCGGCTAGTCTGGTCAGGGTCAGGTACGCCTCGCCGCGCGCCTCGATTGTATCGGGCGACCCGGCGGGCAATGCGTCGGTCCATCGCGCAGGTAGCCGGCAGGAGATCTCCGCCAGCGTGGCGAGGTTGGCCGTGATCACGTCGCCTTGTAACCCGTCGCCGCGGGTCATCCCGAGCACCAGAGACCCTGCGCGGTAGCGCACCGCCACAGCTACGCCGTCAATCTTCGGTTCGACGGTGTAGACGACGGCATCACTAGCGAGCTCCTTGCGCACCTTCCGGTCGAAAGCAGCGATCTCTTCCCGCTCGTAGCTGTTCAGAAGGCTGAGCATCGTACGCGAATGACGCTCGCTCGGAAACCGGGCGTCGCGGTCGCTACCGACCGCAGCGGTCGGACTGTCGGCAGTGCCGAATTCGGGAAACTCCGCTTCCAGTCCGCGCAACCGGCGCACGAGGGCATCGTACTGCTCGTCGCTGATCTCGGGCCCGGCTTCTCGATAATAGAGCCGGTCATGCCGTTCGATCTGCTCGCGCAGACGATTGATCTGCTGTCCGGCCTCGCGCCTCTCCACGGTCGGGGTACCTCCCGGTCAGCGTCACGAGGGCTACATCACAGCGCAGTCTCGACACGGTGCGATCGTTCCGCGGTCAAAACGCTTCGAGCAACAGGACGTGGAGCTTGGCGTCCTGGAAGTCGACGCGTTCGGGGAATCCGATCGCCAGGGAGATGTCACCGACGGGGGTGATCACCTCCAGCCCGACACCGAAACCAACGGGCGAGCCCTCTTGCTTGAGTCGGACGATGTTCCCTGCCACTTCGGTCAGGGTCTCGAACTCAA
>JAUVBS010000232.1 GCA_030591105.1 bacterium
ACCGCGGTGGACATTGGCGTTCGAACGACGATAGTACGCGGCTTCGGCTTCAATCACTTCCTGCGGCTTCTGGCTCGTCGCGGCACTGTCGAGGTAGACGAGCGGGTGGCCGTTGACCGTCCGAGCGAGGATCGGAAAGCGCTCGCGATAGATACCGTCGCGCATGGCGTCGGGTGTCGTGTCGTGCGTCGCGCCGTGCGGTGCGTCGCACGTCGTGTCGTGCGTCGCGCCGCTCACCGCAAAACCCGTCTCGGCCCGCAGCGGCTCGCCGGTCATGGTGCGACCTCCACTTCGATCCAGCCATCGTCGGTCAGGCGCACCGGAAAAACAGCGATGGCGACCGGCGCCGGCATCTTCAACACGGCGCCGCTGGTCACGTCGAAGCGCGCGCCGTGCCGGGGACAGACGATCTGCCGTCCGTCGAGAGTACCGCCGGCCAGCGGTGCGTCATCGTGGCTGCAGCAATCCTCGATGGCGTAGATCTCCTGCTCATCCAGCCGGCAGAGCAATAGCGGCTCGTCGGCGACGGTGACCGGCCGTGTCATGGCCACGGGCAATTCCTCGAGTCGGCAGGCGCGTTGCCAGCCCATCTAGATACCTCCGGTCACGCGAACCAGACGCGCAGAGACCAGCTCCGCGACAGTGGTTTGCACGGTTTCGGGTAACCGGTCCATGACCGAGGCGATAAAACCGCGCACGATCAACTGGATCGCTTCATCGGTGCCGAGGCCACGGCTGCCGAGGTAGAACAGTTGCTCCGGATCGATGGGCGCGACGGTGGCACCGTGGCTACAGCTGACCTCGTCGGTCAGGATCTCCAGCTCGGGGATCGAGTCGGCGCGGCTGCCCGCGGACAACAGTAGATTCCGATTCTCCTGATACGCCTCGCTCTGCGGCGCGTCGGGTTCGATGCGGATCAGCCCGGTATACGTCGAGCGCGATCTGCCGGCCATGGCCACCTTGAAATCGATGTCCGAGCGGGTGTTGCCACTCAGATGATGGTGTAGCGTGTGGTGGTCGAAGTGCTGTCTGCGGTCGCCCAAGACGACACCGCGTAGCTCGCTGTGCGCGCCGGCGCCGGCCAGGATTCCGCCGAGATCCAGTTTACTCACACGGCCGCCAAACGCAGCCGTTGCACTGCTGAAATGGGCGTCGCGCTCGATGCGGCCCCGCACGGTCATATGACCGTGCACGCCGTCTTGCCACCGCTGGACCAGGACGTGATGCAGCCGGGCACCGGGGCGGATCAACAGCTCGGTGACCGACACCACGCGGCTCTCAGCCGCGCCACCGCAATGTTCCTCGATAACTGTGGCAATCGCCTGCGGCCCAACCTCGATCAGTAGCCGCGGCAGACTGACCGCCGCCGCCGGCAGCACGATACGCAGCGGCTGGTCCAGTTCTACGCCGGCCGGGATCCGCACCGTCATGCCGGCGTTCCAGGCTGCGCCGTTGAGCGCCGCGAACAACCCCGCCGCTGCGGGTACGGCTCTGCCGATCAGCTCTTCGTCGGCGTCGGTCTGCCAGAGCGGCGCGATGGCCACGCCGGCCGCCTCGGCCGCAGCGTTGAGTCGCGGACCGTCGCCCGGCATTAGCAACACCGCCGGCTCGTCATCACGCAGCCGCTTCCACTCGGCGGCGGCCTGCTGGGCCGTCTCGTTACCCGAGCCCGACGCGGCAGAAGTGAGTTTCCGTAACAGCGCTTCCGCCGACGGCAACAGCGCCAACGGATCGGTGTAACGCCACCGTTGCTCAGTGCGGTTCGGCAACGTGAGCGCGTCGTAGCGCGCGAGCGCGCGCAATCGCCACGCTAGTGCGCCGGGATGTTCGCCGAGGGTACGCGACAGAGCCGTCACCATTTCGGTCGAGACGGTGGGCTTGCTCGCAACAGACAGCACGGCAGACTCAGCCAACGGACCCCTCCATTTCCAGCTCGATCAAACGGTTCAATTCGACGGCATACTCCATGGGCAGCTCGCGCACGAACGGCTCGATGAAGCCGTTGACGATCATCAGCCGCGCCTGGTCAGGATCGATGCCGCGGCTCTGCAGATAGAACAGCTGTTCGTCGGCCAGCTTCGAGACCCGCGCCTCGTGCTCGACGCGCACATCCTTCTCGGCGATCTCCATGGTGGGGAACGTGTCCGAGCGGGAGCGCGAGCCGATCAACAGAGCATCGCACTCGACGTTGGTCTTACAACCGGTGCTGCCCTTGGTTATCTTGACCAGACCGCGGTAGCTGGTGCGCCCCTCTCCCTTGGAGATCGACTTGCTGACAATGCGGCTGGTGGTATTCGGCGCGGCGTGAATCATCTTGGCGCCGGCATCTTGGTGCTGGCCACTCCCGGCGTACGCGATCGAAAGCACTTCGCCGTGAGCCCGTTCACCCAGCAGGTATACCGCTGGGTATTTCATGGTCAATTTCGAGCCGATGTTCCCGTCGACCCACTCGATCACCGCGTCGCGGTGAGCGTGCGCACGCTTGGTCACCAGGTTGAAGATGTTGTTGGACCAGTTCTGAATCGTCGTGTAGCGGATATGCGCGCCTTCGAGTGCGATCAACTCGACCACCGCCGAGTGGAGGCTATTGGTGGAGTAGACCGGTGCCGTACACCCTTCGATATAGTGCACCTCGCTGCCTTCGTCGCATATGATCAGCGTCCGCTCGAACTGACCCATGTTCTCGGCGTTGATCCGGAAGTAGGCCTGCAGAGGAATTTCGACCTTGGTGTGCGGCGGCACATAGATGAACGAGCCACCCGACCAGACGGCGCTGTTGAGGGCCGCGAACTTGTTGTCATCCGGCGGAATTACGGTCCCCCAGTACTTACGAACGATCTCCGGATGCTCGCGCAGACCACTGTCCATGTCGGTGAAAATCACGCCGAGCTGCTCGATATCCTCGCGGATCGAGTGGTAGACCACTTCGGACTCGTACTGGGCGGTGACGCCGGCGAGAAACTTCTGCTCCGCCTCGGGGATCCCCAGCTTCTCGAACGTCTGCTTGATGTTGTCCGGCACATCCTCCCAATCGGTGGCTTGACGATCGGTCGGCCGGATATAGTAGTGGATGTCGTCGAAGTCGATCGAGTCGAGCAACTCGTTATTGCCCCAGCGTGGCATCGGCTTGCGCTCGAACACATCGAACGCCTGGTGCCGAAATTCGCGCATCCAGTCCGGTTCCTGCTTGTAGCGCGAGATCATCTCGACGACTTCGTGATTGACCCCTTTGGGCGCCTTGTGAACGTAATCTTCGGGGTCGGCAAACCCGTACTTCTGCTGGTACTCGGCGTTCAGGTTGTCGATCTGGTCGGATTTCATACCGTCATCCTTTGGCCGCGGTGTCGGCGGCTGCGACAGCAGCCGTGTCGGTTTCGTTTGCTTCGATTGCGGTTGCTTCGTCGAGCCAGTCATAACCGCGCGCTTCCAGCTCGACTGCGAGCTCGGGCCCACCGCTGCGGACGATGCGTCCGTCCATGAAGACGTGGACGACGTCGGGCTTGACGTAGTCGAGGATGCGTTGGTAATGGGTCACCAGCAAGGTGGCGTTATGCGGTCCCGCAGCGAGATTCACCCCTTCGCTGACCACCTTCAGCGCATCGATGTCCAGACCGCTGTCGGTCTCGTCGAGCAGCGCGAAGCTCGGTTTGAGTAGCAGCATCTGCAGGATTTCCAGTCGCTTCTTCTCGCCCCCGCTGAAGCCGTCGTTGAGGTAACGGCCCGCAAAGGAACGGTCGATCCGCAACGCTTCGAAACCGGCGAACAGCTCCCGGCGGAATTCCTTGATCGGTACCGCCTCGCCCCGCCGGGCGCTCACCGCGGCGCGCAAGAAATTGGCCACCGACACCCCCGGGACGGCCACCGGATACTGGAACCCGAGGAACATGCCGAGCCGGGCCCGCTCATGCGCCGGCAACTCCTGGATCGGCTTACCTTCGAGTAGAATTTCTCCCTCGACCTGGTAGGCGGGGTGTCCCATGAGTGCGGCGGCCAGCGTCGACTTACCCGAACCGTTGGGCCCCATGAGGGCATGCTTCTGGCCGGCGTATATCTCGAGGTCGGCGCCCTTGACGATCTGCTTGTCCTCGATGGCGACACGCAGGTTGCGGCAGGCAAACAGAGGGCGTCTCTGATCAGTCATCTCGGACAGCTCCTTGCACACGGCTGGCCGCGACCGGTACGGTCAGCGGCACGGGCCAGACGTTTTGGACGTGTTCGTCGACCGAGGCCTCCAGCTCCAGGAGATCGGCCAGGCTAGTGCTTTCGAGCAGGTTGGTCACCTGGTCGTGCAGGTGCCGCCAGACCGACCGTAGTCCGCAGTCGCCGATCCGCGGACAGCCGGCCATGGTCGTCGGATCGCTCAGGCAAGCGTGCTGGTGCGCCGGCTCGCTGCCGACCGCGCGTATCACCTGTGCGGTCGAGATACGTTGCGGTGC
>JAUVBS010000152.1 GCA_030591105.1 bacterium
CCGAAGTCGCCGATCCGGTTGAAGATGAATGCCTTCTTACCGGCGATGGCGTTCGCCTCGTCATCCCACCAGAAAGAGATCAACAAATACGAGCAGAGCCCGACACCTTCCCAGCCGACGAACAAAATCAGCAGGTTCTCACCCAGCACCAGTGTCAGCATCGCGAAGATGAACAAATTCATGTACGTGAAGAACCGCTGCGAGCCCTCGTCACCGGCCATGTAGCCGAGGGAGTAGATGTGGATCAAGAAGCCGACACCGCTGACGACCAGCGCCATCACCGCGCTCAGGGGATCCATGGTGAACGCGATATCGACACGCAGATTCTCAAAACCGATCCAGGTGTAGAGCGTATCGGTCAGCAGACGACCCTCTGCCGGCATACCGGTCAGCCGTAGAAACAGCATCACCGACAGCGCGAACGACACGCCGACTGTAGCGCAGGCGAGTAGCCCCGCCACCTGTCTCGGTAACCGGCGGTTGAGCAGTCCATTGACCACCGTGCCCAACAGCGGCACCAGGACGATCCACCTCAGATCGGTATCGGCATGGCTTTCCAAAAGATCACTCCATGAGGGTTGTGAGTTCGTCGACGTTCACGGTCCGACGGCGCCGGTAGATCTCCACCAAGATCGCCAGTCCGATGGCGGCCTCAGCAGCCGCTACCGCGAAACTCATCAGCACAAACACGTGCCCACCCAGGTCGAGGTGCCAGCGGCTGAAAGCGGCCAGCACGATATTGGCCGCGCAGAGCATCAACTCGATGCACATCAGCATGACGATGGCGTTGCGGCGCACGATGAAACCGAGCATGCCGGTCAAGAACAGCAACGTCGCCAGAACCAGGTAGTGAGTCAGCGTTATTTCCACGGCTGTCTCCTGTCGACCTTGCCCAGAGCGAGCGAACCGATGATCGCCACGATCAGCACGATCGATATCAACTCGAACGCCAGCAGATAGCGGCTGAGCAACAGTCCGGCTACCTGCTCAGCGCTGCCGAAGCCCGCCGGCGCCGCCACCGGGAAACTGGTGTTGTCGGCACGCCGCAAGAAACCGGCAACCGTCAGCAGGATCGCCAGCGGCGGTAACAGCAAGAACGGCCACAGCCACGGTCTCAGGCGGCGGCGTTCACCGGCGAGGACCGGTCCCTGCAGCATCATGACCACGAACAAGAACAACACCATGATCGCTCCGGCGTAGACCAGAACCTGCAAAACGGCCAGAAACGGTGCCGACAGCGTGGCGTAGATGCCCGCCGCATTGATGAAAGCGAAGATCAGCCAACAGGCAGCCACGACGGCATTGCGGCTGAGCACCATCATCGCGCCCGCGATCACCATCAGCGCACCGCAGAAGTAGAAGAGGATAACTTCCATGCCGAGCCTTCCACCCGTTTGGGTTCGCTACAAGGTCCCGTCGGTATCGTTGTTGAGCAGGAAGTCCTTGTCCACGACGAACTTCTCGCGACTGTCGGCCGCAATCTCGTAAATGCCGGTGTCCATGCGGATTGCGTCACAGGGACAGGCTTCTTCGCATAGGCCGCAATAGACACACCGCAACAGATCGATGGTGAACGATTCCGGATATTTCTCGATGCTCGGGTCCGGATGCTCGGCCGCCTCGATCTCGATGCAATCGGCCGGGCAGACGGTGCTACACATCTGACAGGCGACGCAGCGCACCGAGCCGTCTTCGCGCTGCGTCAAGCGGTGCCGCCCCCGAAAACGCTCGCTGTAGACCCGCTTCTCTTCCGGATATTGCATGGTCGGCATCTCATCGGTGTGCCGCAGGTTGCGCACCAGATGCTTCATGGTGATGCCGAGACCCCGCAGGATCTCCCAGAAATAGCCAGCGTCGCGGAAGCTCTGCGTCCGGTCACCGACTCCCTCTGGCAAGCCCTTGAAACTCATTTACGCACCTCGTTACCCATCGGACTACCGCGCTCGGCAGCATACTGGTCCCGACGTCCGGTGATACCTGCGGTCAAGCGATCAGTGCCAAGACCAGCGCCGTAACCACCAGATTTGCCAGCCCCAACGGAATCATCACCTTCCAGCCCAGAGCCATCAGCTGGTCGTACCGGAAACGTGGTAACGTCCAGCGGACCCAGATGAACAGCCAGGCGAAAAACACAACCTTGGTCAGGAACGCACCGATCTGGATCAGCGTCGCGAACAACGAAGCTCCCGACGGCCCGATGCGCCACGGTTGCAATCCGAACGCCAGCAAGACAAGCAGTGCGGCGAATGCACAGTTCAGACCCATCAAGATCGGCTCGCGATCCCGGGCGTCGCCGAATTTGCCCCGTTCACGCCGGGCACGGCGAAAGAACAATACCGCAAACCGGGCAGACACCAGCACCGTGACACCCATCACCAGAGGCAAGATCAGTCCGGCGTGCTGCTGGAGCAGCGGCCGTGGCAGCCACGGGATCTGATAACCGCCGAAAAACAAGGCGGCGATCAGCGCACCGGAAACGACGAGATGAGCGTACTCGGCCATGAAAAACAGGGCAAACTTCATCGAGCTGTACTCGAGATGAAAACCGGCGACGATCTCCGATTCTCCCTCGGGCAGGTCGAACGGGTTACGGTGGGTTTCGGCGAAGACCGCCGTTATGAACAGCAAGAAACCCAACGGCTGGACCACAACGCCCCATTTGGGCAAGAAACCCCACAATAACTCGCCCTGGCCGGCGACCATCTCGGTCACCCGCAGTGTCGAAAAAATCATCACCAGACCCATGATCGCCAGGCCCATGGCAATTTCGTAGCTGACCATCTGCGCGCCGGCGCGCACACCGCCCAGAAAACTGTACTTGTTGTTGGACGCCCAGCCGGCCATGACCACGCCGTAGGTCCCGAGGCTGGCGATGGCGAGCACGTAGAGAATGCCGACGTTCAGATCGGCGACCACCAGCGGGATGCGCGTGGCGCCGATCTCGATGTAGTCGCCGAACGGGATGACCGCATAGGTGCTCAACGCCACCACCATGACGATGAACGGCGCCAGCGTATAGAGCGCCTCGTGTCGATTGGTTGGCCGGACATCCTCTTTGAACAGCAGCTTGAAGACGTCGGCGATCGGGTGGATCAGACCGGCCAGACGCACGCCACCGATCTGCGCCCGGTTCGGCCCGGTGCGATCCTGGATGAACGCCGATCCCTTGCGCTCGGCCCAGATCAAGACCACGAGTAGCAACAGGATCATCAGCACCATGAAAACGATCTTGGCCAGGCTCGCCCACAACAGCGGCATCAACGTTCACCTCCGGCCGGAGCTTGTTCGGTAGCGTCCGGTACCAGGCCGGTCGCCGGCAGTGTGCTCAGGTCGAGCGAACCAGCGAGGGCCAGCTCAGCAGCGGCGAACCGCCGTACCTCCGTCAAGCTCACGAGCTTCTGTTCGCCCGTTAGATGGGCCAGCAGGTCGGCCAGCAGCCGCCAGTCTTCACGGGCGTGCCGAGGGCGCGCGACCGCACGCGCGAAGCGTTGGATGCGCCCCTGGCCGTTGACGAACAGTCCGTCTTTCTCCGCCCACATGCTCAACGGCACGACGAGCGTCGCGAGTTCCGCGGTCGCGTTGCGGTGGGTGCCGAAGTAGACCAGTTGCGCGCAGTTGCGCAGAGCCGCCGCTACCGTGTCGTCCGCCGCTGGATCGCCGCCGTAGATCAGTATTCGCTGCCGGTGAGCATCTGCGCTGCGTGCAACCAGGTCGGCACTCTCGATTTCCGGTAGCTCCAGCCAGGATAACGCCCGCCGGTTAGGGGTACGGTCGGCGGCCAGCAACAGATCGTCCGCCTCACCGATCTCTGTCCCAGCAATCGACCCGAAGACCTGGCTCTCACCCGCTAATTGCAGGGCCAGGCGGCGGAACAGGACAAGTTCTTCGAGACTCTGGTGAGGGTTGGTCAGCGCCAACGAAACACCACCCGGTTTGAGCAGCCCGGTCAGTTCGCGCCACATCTGTTGCCAGGTGATCGCTTCGAGTCCGCCGCTGCGCCGTATCAACGGCTCACTCAAACGCTTCTCGTCGTGGACCGCTTTGTACTCCAGGCGACCGCGGTCACACATCCAGCGCCCGTTGACCTCTGGGTTGAAGCGTGGTTTGAGACGATAGATCCGATCGCCCTCGTGATCGATACGCACATTACAACCGGTGGCGCAGCCGGGGCAGACCGAAGCCGTGCCGTGTAGCATCCAGACCCGCTTCTGGAAACGGAAGTCGCGGCTGGTCAGCGCTCCCACCGGACAGATGTCGACGGTGTTGAGGCTATAGTTATTGGCCAGTTCGACGCCCGGCGGAGTCCCGATCTCGGCCCGGTCGCCGCGGTAGAATATGCCGAGCTCCCCAGTCTTGGTCACCTCGTTGCAGAAGCGCACGCAACGAGTGCAGAGCACGCACCGCTCCTGATCGAGGATCACCTGTGGCCCAATCACCTCCACCTTGCGCTTGTTGACCTTGTCCGCCACACCGACCGCGGACTCGTACAGACCATACTCCATGTACTGGTCTTGCAGGCCGCATTCGCCCGCCTGATCGCAGATCGGGCAGTCGACCGGATGATTGATCAGATGCAGCTCAAGTACCTGCTGCACCGCTCGCTTCACCCGGTCGTTACGCGTGAACACAACCATCTCGTCACGCACGATCGTGTTGCGGGCGATGGTCAGCTTCGGCATGCCTTCGATCTCCACCTGGCAAAGGCGGCAGACACCGGCGATGCTCAGATCGGGATGGTAGCAGAAGTGCGGCAGCGCCTCGCCGCGCACCTGGGCACAGGCGTCGAATAGACGGGTCCCGTCGGGCACCTCGATCTGTTGACTGTCGATCGTCAGTTTCACCATCGTCTCATCGCTCCTGCTCACCCCGCGGCCAGCGAGCCCGGGGCCGGGCGGGCGCCGTATCTTGGATCAAGGCCTCGAATTCGGGACGGAACTTGGCCAGAAAGCTCTGCATCGGCATGACCGCCGCGTCGGCGAGGGGACAGATCGTCAGACCCGCCATGCCCTCGCAGACCCTGCCGAGCAGATCGAGGTCCTCGATGGTTCCCTCGCCTCTGCGTAGCCGTTTGCAGATCTTGTGCAGCCAGCCGGTACCTTCGCGGCACGGAGTGCACTGGCCGCACGATTCGTCGTAGTAGAAATGCATCAGCACCTGAATCAATTCGACCATGTCGCAGCTCTCCGGGATGACGATCATCCCACCTGAGCCGAGCATCGTACCCGCCTGCTGCAGCGACTCGTAGTCGAGATTGACGAGCATCGCCTCTTGGGCGGTCAGTACCGGGACCGACGAGCCACCGACGATCACCGCCTTGAGCTGCTCGCCGTCGCGCATCCCGCCGAGGTAGTCGTGGAAAAACTCGCGGAACGGCATACCGAGCGGTATCTCGTACACGCCCGGTTTCTGAACCGGCCCGCTGACCGACCACAACTTCGTACCGGTGGATTTCTCGGTCCCGTAGCTCCGGTACGCGGCAACACCCTCGTTGATGATGAACGGTACCGACGCGACCGTTTCGACGTTGTTGACGATGGTCGGCTTGCCGAGAAAACCACTGACCGCCGGAAACGGCGGTTTGATGTTCGGCTGACCCTTACGACCGCTAACCGAGTTGATCAGGCCGGTCTCCTCACCACAGATATAGGCACCGGCACCCTTGTGCACGATCATCTCCAAGCTGTAGCCACTACCGCGGATGTCCCGGCCGAGGTAGCCGGCGGCGTAGGCCTCGTCGACCGCTTTCTGCAGACGGTCGATCAGCCAACCGAACTCGCCGCGGATGTAGATGTAGCACAGCCGCGCCCGCACCGCGAAACAGCTGATGATCGCACCCTCGATCAC
>JAUVBS010000452.1 GCA_030591105.1 bacterium
ATACTCTCCAGCAGCGATTCACGCACTGGCCCTCGCCTCCTGCAACCCCGTCTGTAACGGCACGAAGCCCACCGGCAGCGACGCCGACACGCGTAACTGCTCGCCGTGGCGCTGGCAGCGGTACAGCACCTGGTCGTTCTGCCGCTGCAGCGGTAGTAACAAGTAGCCGCCGTCGGCTAGCTGGTTGACCATCTCTTGCGGGACCTCGGTGGCGCAGGCAGTGACGATGATCGCATCGAACGGTGCGCGGTCTGGCGCGCCGTCAAGACCGTCGGCCGCCCGGACGGACACGTTGGTGCATTCGAAAGCAGTGAGCAGTTCGCGGGCGCTGTCGGCCAGCGCTATGACCCGTTCGACCGTGACCACCTCGGCGGCCAGTCGCGAGAGGATCGCCGCCTGATAACCCGAACCGGTGCCGATCTCGAGGATGCGCTCGCCTCCTTGCAGCTCCAGCAGCGCGGTCATCAGACCGACCGTGAACGGTTTGCTGATGGTCTGGCCGAACCCGATGGGCAGCGCGCAGGCCGCGTAAGCCCGGTGTCGCAGCCCCGGCGGTACGAAGAGGTGGCGCGGCACCTCGGCCATCGCCTGCAGGACCGCCTGGTTGGTGATCCCACGCTCGCGTAGTTGCTCGTCGACCATGCGGCGGCGCGCTACGTTGTATTCTCTCATCGGCGATGCTCCGTCTCTTGTTAGCTAGAGGCGATTCCCTCGTCGATGCCGTTATGGCCGAGCCCTGGTTTGCCGTCGGCCGCTCCCCCGCGGGTTGGTCCCGGCAGGTTGCCGCCGGCGGCGCCACCGCCTGGGCCATAGTCTTCGCACCCCGGCCACGGATCTCCCGGCAATCCTTCGCTGGCCAGCGCACCGACTTGGGCCCGGACCTTGTAGTTGGTCAGATCGAGGCGCAGCGGGGTGATCGCCACATAGCCGGCTTGGACCGCCGAGTAATCGGTGTCGGGATCTTCCTTCCAGGTCGGTCCGTGTCCGCCGATCCACAAGAAGGGTCGGCCGCGTGGGTCGACCTGGTCGGTGATCACGTCGTGGTAAACGCGCGAACCGAGCCGAGCAACCTTGATCCCCTTGATCGCGATTTCCGGTCCGTCGGGGATGTTGATGTTCAGCAAAGAACCGGCTTCGAGCGGGAAGGCCAGGATCTCCGGCAAGGCTCGCCGCACGAAGGCGGACGCGCCGCTGAAGTCGGTCGGATGCCAGGTGGCCAGCGAGAGGGCATAGCTGCGGATGTGAAACATCGCGCCTTCCATGGCCGCGGCGACGGTACCGGAATAGAGGACGTCCTCCCCCATGTTCGGGCCGTGATTGATTCCGCTCAAAACGACATCGGGCGGGTCATTCTTGAGGATCTTCTCCAGGGCGACGAGGACCGTGTCGGTTGGTGTACCGGTCACGGCGAAGCGGTCCGGTGCCCGCTCGATGATACGCAACGGGAGGGTCAAGGTCAGGCTGTGGCTGGTGGCGCTCTGCTGATCGGCCGGTGCGACCACGGTCACGCGGTAATCGTCGATGGAACGGAGAGTCTCCTCGAGAACCCGCAGTCCGAAAGCGTCGATGCCGTCGTCGTTGGTGATCAAGATGTGGGTAGGTGCCATGTTTCCTTCTTGTCCTGTTCGCGTCAGTCGCCCATTCGCCACAGCCGCCACACCAGGCGGAAGAAGCGGCCTGTATCGACGATCGGGTTGATCGAACTCTTCTCTTCGCCGTAGACGGCGGTGATCTCGACCGAACCGATACGATAACCGCGTCGGGCCAGCTTGACCAGGATCTCCGACTCGGCGTCGTACCGTTGCGAGGTCAGCGTCACGCCCGCGAGGCTTGCGACACGAAAGAGGCGGAATCCATTCTGCGAGTCGGGGATGTGGCAGCCCGCCAGGCGGCTGATGACCCACGACGTGAACCGGTTGGTCGCCTTGCGGAGCCACGGCATGTCTGCGGTGGCGTCCATGCGGTTGCCGACCACGACGTCGAAATCCTCACCTTCGGCAGCGGTCAGAAAACGTGCCATCTCGCTCGGGAGATGCTGGCCGTCGGCATCCATGGTGTAGACCCAGGTCAAGCGTTCGGCCAGCGCCCAGTCAAAACCGGTCTGTAGCGCGGCTCCTTTGCCGCGGTTCTGCGGGTGGCCGATCACCTCGGCGCCGGCGGTGCGCGCCACCTGAGCCGTGCCGTCGCTGCTGCCGTCATCAACCACCAAGACACGCAGAGCGGGGTGGCGCTGCTTGATCTCACCCACGAGCGCGTCGAGGTGCGGTGCGGCGTTGAGCGCGGGCAGGATGGCTCCGACGATCATGGCGACTCCGGAAAAGGACGAATGTATTGCGTGCGACGGCCGTTGCGGATTATGGACCGCCGC
>JAUVBS010000088.1 GCA_030591105.1 bacterium
CGAACTGGCTGACATCTGCAACATGGAGACCGAAAAACTGTACGGGGTGTTCAGCGAGAACATGGGACCGGATCAGTGGATCGGAACCGCGCAGGCCATTGCGGCGGAAATCGAAAAAGGGGTGGCCGGTATCGTGGTCGGTCACGGTACAGACACCATGCATCACACCGCCGCGGCGTTGACCTTTATGTTGCAGGATCTACCGGTACCGGTGGTGATGGTCGGCAGCCAGCGCTCGAGCGACCGGCCCAGTTCCGATGCCGCGATCAACTTGATCAATGCCACCCGCACCGCCGCGACCAGCGACATCGCCGAGGTGATGGTCTGCATGTTCGGACCGACCAGCGACGAGTACGGTCTGCTGCACCGCGGCACACGCGTACGCAAGATGCACTCGAGCTACCGTTCGACCTTCCGCACCCTCAGCGACATCCCGCTGGGCAAGATCGACCACACCGGCGTGACTTCGTTCCGCAGCGATTACCACCGGCGCACCGGCGCGCGCCAGGTCACGCTCAACGCCGTCTTCGACGACCGCGTCGCCATCGCTTATTACTATCCCAACATGAAACCGGACATCATCGATTCGCTGGTGGACAACGGTTACCGCGGGATCGTGATCGCCGGTACCGGCCTGGGCCACGTCAACAAACCGCTCTATCCCGCGTTGGCGCGGGCACGTGACGCAGGGGTGGCCGTGTTCATGACCGTCCAGACTCTCTGGGGCTACGTGCAGATGTACGTTTACGAGACCGGTCGTGAAATCATGGAACTGGGTGTCGTGCCAGCGGCCAACATGCTGCCGGAAGTCGCCTACGTGAAGCTCGGCTGGGCCCTGGCCCAAAGTACGGATGTCGCCGAGGTCACGCGGATCATGCTTACAACGATCAACGGTGAGATCACCGACCGCGAGCCGCACAACGGCTACCTCGTCTTCCAGGGCGGCATCCCCGAGGTCGATGAGTTCATTTCCGCGCACTGGAAATAGACACGGCCGACCTCGCGACACCACTCTGGCGTTGCTCTCGTACTTCTGCCGCTTGGCAGCGCTGACGATTCCAGTATTATCTGCGCTATCGTTCAGTGAGGGACCTGCACGCGGCCCCCACCCCGGGAAACCAAGTGTGATCTGGGTCAAGTCAGGAGCGCATCCGTGCTGCTTCGCTCGTCCGCCAGCCGTATCGCCGCGTTGATCCGCTCGCCTGTGGGCGAGACGGGGATCGTCGCAGCGATCGTGCTGCTTTGCTGGCTGATGATCGTGTCGGGATGGCTGGCACCGGTACCCGCGGCCGTCGCACAGGACACCGGTGGGATGGAGCAGGCAACCGATGGCACGCTGCAAGAAACAGAACTGACTCCCGAGGAGATCGAGGCCGCCACGCCGCGCCGCGTGACAACCGAACGTGAGCGGGCCGAAACCGACGTGAAACGCGAAGCGGCCCGCTACGCGCAGTGGACCGTCACCAAGCTCGAGGTCAGCGGACTCCCGCAAGACGTTCCCGGCGGCATCGAGCAGAAACTCTCCCTCGGTGTGCGTAGCGGGTTTCTACGTCTGAAGCGACCACCGCTGAACCCGGCAAATCTGACTGCGGACCGGCGGCGCATCGTGCTCTACCTCGCCCGTAACGGTTACCCCTTCGCCACCACGGGCGTGCGTTTCGTTCCGGACGCGCGGGCGGAAAATGTGGTTGTGCTGATAGACGTCGATCCCGGCCCGATCGTCCGGTTCGGGGAGTTTCACATCGACGGTCTGCCCGCCGCACTCGCAACGGAACGCAAGCGCGCCATCGCACCATTGCACACCGCTGCGCCGTTCTCCGACGCGGCGATCGGCGAAGCGCGCGAGGCCCTGGAAATCGTTCTGCTGCAGGGTGGTTACGCTCAGTCAAAAGTTGATGTCACGTTGGAAATGACCGCCGCAGATCGGGCGGACGTGACTTTCGTTATCGTACCGGGCGAGCGCTTTTCGATCACGTCGGTCTCGGTGGACGGCGCCCCGCCGGACCTGCAACGGCTCGCCGCTAGATCGGCCTATGTCAAACCGGGCACTCCCTACAGCCCCAAGGTCGTCAGGCAAGCCCGCGACAGCCTGCGCTGGCTCGATCTCTTCCGACAGGTTCGCATCGGAACACGGCAAACCGGACCGACGACCATGGACCTGCATGCGGAGGTCACGCCGCGCAAGTTCCGGTCGGTCGAAGCCAGCATCGGCACCTGGCGGGACAACCCGATCATCGTGCGCGGACTGTGGATCCATCGCAATCTCTTCAAGCAGGGCCGGGGTCTTTTCGTCGGCGGGGAGTACGGCCGCCACGACCAGAGAGTGGAGGCTCGCGTCTGGTGGTCCGCCCTGGTACGGGTTCGTTCGCGGGCTGAATTCGGGTATGTATACAAGATCGAGGACGAAGCCAGCTACTGGCTCAGGAGCAACGAAATCCACCTGTCGAATCTCTTCCACACCCTCGGCTCGGTCTCCTGGCGCGTGGGCATCGCCTACTCGGACAACGACCTCGATCAACGCACCACGGACGAAGATGCGTTTTTGCAGCAGGACGGACGCCAGCTGATCCTGACCGGCCGCTGGTTCCGCGAAACCGTCGACAACCCGCTCGATCCGCGGAACGGTTCACGAGTGACCCTCACCGGTGCTTTCGCGCCGCCGAACGGCTTGACCGATTCGCCGTTCTCCGCGCTCGAGGGCGTCTGGGCTCCGGTCTGGCCGGTCGGTATGCACACACGCGTAGCGGCCCGTTTGGACCTCGGGTATTCATGGCCGATGGGAGACGCCGTGGATGTCCTGCCGAACCGGCGGTTCTTCGCCGGCGGTTTCAACACCCATCGCGGTTATACCCGGCGCCGGCTCGGCCCTTACGACAGCGCCGACAACCCCATCGGCGGCGAGTTGATGGCTCTGGCCAGCAGTGAGTTGCGCTTTCCGATCAAAGGTATGGTCGGCGGTGATATCTTCGTGGACACCGGGCAGGTCTGGCGCAAGCCCGATGAATTCGATCTAAGTGACATCGCCGTAGCCATCGGCGCCGGCGTGATGCTGGCCACACCCATCGGCCCGATCCGCTTCGACGTCGGCTATAACCTGACCGAACCGCCGCCCGGTAACTCCCGGACGGTATTCCAGTTCGGCGTCGGTCACCCGTATTGACAGGAGATGACGGAATGTTAGGACGTGTGATCAACTGGCTACTACCGGCGGGCCGGTGGGCCAAGCTGCGGCGTATCGGTCAGCTGATCGGGGCGGCGTGCCTGCTGTTGATCGCAACCGTATTGCTGGTCGTCGGTACCGGTACCGGACGTGAATCGTTGCTGAAGTTCGCCTTGTCACGGGCGGTAGCTGTGCTGCCGGGCGAGCTGACCGCGCTGCCGCAATGGCCGCGCTTGGGGCACATCGAGCTACACGACGTGATCTGGACCACCGAGACCGACACTCTGGCGCGGGCCGAACGGCTCGTGTTCGATGTGTCGCTGGGAGACCTCGTGCGTCATCGCGACCTGCACCTGCGCGAGGTGATCATCGCCGGACTGTGGGCCGACCTGGACGCCATCACCGCCGCGCTGCCGCCGGATACGTCGGCGGCCGACGCAGCCGGCGATACAGCCACGTCGTCCGCAGAATCATTTTCGGTTCCCTACCTCGCCGACGGCGCACTCGACGGTCTACCATCGGCTGCACTAGAGAGCCTGACCATCACCGATCTCACGCTTCTGTTACCGGGCGGACGGCCGTTGCGCGTGCTCGATGTGAACGGCCACGCCGAACTACGCCAAGGTCGCAGCGCGGAACTGACCATGGCGTTGCGCGCGGTGCCGCTCCCGGACCTCGGCGTATCCTGGCGTTTTCACGGACGCGTTACCGACGGCCTGCACATCGCCACCGCGCCGATCGTTCTGACCGCCGGCCAGGATGACGACCTACCCGAAGCGATCGGCTTGCCACTGACCGGCGAGATCGAAGTGCCATTGGCGACGCTCACCGCGCTGACCACCGATCCGCCGCTGATACCCGCGGTGCGTATCGCCGGCCTCGAAATCACCGGCGCGCTGGGCGCTTACACCCTGTCGGCCGACAGTCGCGATAGCCGCCGATGCCGGTTCGCCGTGCAAGGAACCTGGGCCGAACCGCCGGCGTACTTGACCCACGTGACCGACGCCGCCGGGACACCGAACCAAGCGGCCGTTACCACGACCAGTGCCGATATCTGGTCTGAAAAGCTCATGCTACTGCATGAACATTGGCCCGACGACATGGAGCTGGGATTCGCCATCGACGGCGAGCTGACAGCGTCCAGCGACAGCACGTGCGTCCGGCTCGAACACGCCCGTCTGCGCGGCGATTTCCGCCTGCCGGGGCCGGCCGAACTGGCGTCATTGCTACCGTCACAGACGCAACTTACCGATCTCTCGGGTCTGGACGCGACGCTCGCCGTCGATGTGACATTCGCCCCGACCGACACCACCTACCAACTCCGCCTCGACCTCGGCGCAACACCGTGGCTACAACCGGGACTCGTGGCCTTACGGGGCGACCTGAGTACGCTGCACGTCGACACCCTGGCCATCGGTTTCGAGGGCGCAGCGCTGACCGTCGGCGGCACGGTTGCCCGCGACAGCATCGACATCGACGTCGCGTTGATCGTACCCGATGCCGCCGCGTTGGCCCTGCGCGCCGGAGTAGACGAGGCGATCGCCGGTCGGCTCGAACTGACGGCGGCGGTGCGTGGCTCGTTGCCGCTACCCGACGGCGAAATCGATCTCGCCGTGGCGGGCCAATATCGTGATATCGCGCTACCGGACCTGACCGCGCACCTGGAGCACGACCACGGAAATGTCGTGGCAATGATCCAGGCACCGACTGGTGCCCAGATGCAGCAGATCCAACTCGACAGCTTATCGCTCGGCTTCGTCGGCACGCTGGCGGATTCTCTGACGGGCGCCGACGGCGAATTGCGCTTCGCTGCGGCCGGTCCCGAGTTGAGCGCGCTGTTGCGCGCCGAGGTCCACGCCAAAGCAACTGGCACCTCGACGCTCCGGGTCGATAGCCTCAGCTTCGCGCACCGCCAAGGCACTTTGACCAACCGCTCACCATTCCTGTTGCAGGTCGATCCCGCCGCCCCATCGCTGCGGCTGACCGACCTCGCCCTGGGTGGCCCGATCGGTCACATCGCAGGCGGTGGTGTGGTCTCGCCCGACACGCTCGACTTTGCGATCGACCTGGAACTCGGCTTCGACCTGAGCGGATTGGAAGATCTTATGCCGCCCGAACTGCCCGTTGAGGCGGATAGCGTCGCGGTGGCTGGCAGCTGCCGTCTCGTTGGCAGCCTCGCGGCACCGGCCGGCACTCTGGAGCTATCTGCCGCTCTGTTGACCGACCAGAAGATAGCCGACCTAGGTCTGCAAGCGCACGGGTGGCTGCTCAGTGCTGGCGGCAGTCCACCCCCGCTAGCTCCGGGGGTGGATCCACCCGCGGCACCGCCACCCTTCGCGCCGCGCCACGGGATCGCCGCCGAGCTGCGCCTGACGAACGCCGACACCGTCCTGGCCATCGGCCAGCTGGCTCTGCCGGGCACGATCGCGCTACATCCGGCTGCCGTGGCTGTCGATCCGCGGCAGGGCCTCGAGGCGTCGTTGACGATTCCGGGCATCGACCTGGCGACGCTCAAACCGATCCTGCCGGCGGGTACCGGCCTGACGGGTAGGTTACGCTGCGACGCCACGGCCACCGGCAAGGGTGATCGGATCGAACTGGCCGGCAACATCGGCGCCGAGGACGTCTATGTCACCCTGGAGGACGGATCCTGGCTCGCGGCCACGGGGACAGCCTCGATCTCCGGCACGGTCAGCGAGCCCAAGATCGCCGGCGATATCGAGGTGACCGGCGGCTTGATCCGTCTTCCGGAAACCCCGCCGTCGCTGCTACCGGTCGAGGGTGAGTCGCTGCTCTGGCTAGCGGAAGCGCGGGCCGATTCGCTCACCAGAACCGCCGCGGCGGACAGCCTCCCGCCCGAGGCTCCGCCCGCCGCGACGAGGCTGTTACCGGTGATCGACGTGGCGCTCAGATGCCCGGGTGATCTCTGGCTGCGTGGCCGTAACCTCAACGTGGAAATGGCTGGTGACTTGAATCTGGAGCTACACGAAGGTGTGACCGGCTTGGGTGGCAGCCTCCGGGCGGTGCGCGGTGATCTGCAGATCCTCGGGCGCACCTTGAAGATTACCAAGGGCGGCATCAACTTCTTCCCTGACGAACAAACCATCAACCCTCAGCTCGATTTGAGGCTCGAAGCTCACATCGACAACATCCTCTACAAGATCGCCATCCTGGGCCGGGCCGAGAAGCCGGAGATGGTGTTCTCGTCCGACCCGCCGATGTCCGAAGGGGACGTCGTATCGGGACTACTGTTCGGTAAGCCGCTGTCCGATCTCGATTCTGGCCAGGCAAACCTCGTGGCCGATCGCAGCAAGGAAATCGCCATCGCCTACGGTGCGGCGGTACTGACGCAAGGCATGGCCCGGCAAATCGGCGTCGACATGATCACGATCAAGGCGGCCTCGAGCAGCGACGAGACCAGTTCGCTGGTGGTCGGCAAGTACCTCAGCCCCAAGGTCATGGTGCAGTACGAAACGCCGCTCGAACAGCGGGCCACTTCGATCGTGCGGCTCGAATACTCGATCAACCGTTACTTCAAGGTGGATACGTCGGTCAGCCAGGGTGAGGATTCCGGCATCGATCTGAAGTGGGTGTTGGACTACTGAGCACCGCTCAGTGCACCACGGCGAACTTACCGACCGTCCGGCTGCCGGCCACGTCGAGGACAACCCAGTACACACCGCCGCCGACAGTCCCGCCGCCGCGGCCGTTCAGATCCCAGGCGACCTCGTTGAACTCTCCATCGGGGGTGACGACGCCCAGATCTCGTTCGTATACGCTCTGTCCGCGGGCGTCGACGATGCGCAAATGCACCGGCTCAGCAACATCGAGGTAGTAGCGAACGACGACGTAGCTCCGGCAGGGGTTCGGGTAGACGAGTTTCACTCCGACCTGTTTCGGGTCAGGAGCCGGAGCCGACGCCGATACCCAGTAGACCCACCGCTGCGGATCGAGGGTCACGCTGTCAACGGCGCCAGCCAGGTCGAAGACTTGCTGCGTGCTGACGGTGGCCAGCGGTACGGTGACCGTGGTGTCGCCGGCGCTGGTGGTAACCTGCACCGGGTAGACGTTGTCGAAGAGCTGTGTCTGTACCTGCTGCAGGTGGATCTGCAGGCGGGTGCCGGCGCCGCGGGGTCCATCGCTCACCGTATGTTGCATCCACACACGAGGGACCGCTTCGGTGGTCAACCAGGGCTCGAAGAACGCCGTCAGGTCTTCACCGGCGAACTCGCTGGCCAAGGCGACGAAATCAGCGGTGGTCACGGTGTTGTACGGACGGCCGTCGTCGTTGGTCCAGGCGTGTAGCAGCGCGAAGAAATCCGCGTCGCCGAGCCGGCCGCGCAGCATGTGCAGAATCCACGCCCCCTTGGTATAGACCACCGGCTGGAGCACCGGTGAGGGATCGTAGACCGGCCCGAACGCATTCCAGTGAAACGGGTTGGCC
>JAUVBS010000173.1 GCA_030591105.1 bacterium
CGATGGCCAGCCGCCGCGTCCGGGCCTCGGTCAGGGGCACCAGCTTGGTCGCCGCCCGGCGCTCACCGCGCTGTTCGCGTACCGCGGCATATTTCTGCCGGGCCGCTTGCACCGTGGTCTGCCGCGCATCGCGGTCGATGAGCGAGGTGACCTCCGGCGCAGCTCGTGAGGCATCCATCACGTGGATCACCCCGTGCTCGTAATGCGGGTCGATCTTCACCGCGGTGTGGACGAGGCTCGTCGTCGCCCCGCCGATCAACAGCGGCAATTCGCACCCCTCCCTCTGCAGCAGGTCGGCCACCTGCACCATCTCGTCCAGAGACGGTGTGATCAGACCGCTCAGTCCGATCACGTCCACGTCCTCGGCGCGGGCCGCGGCGAGGATCCGCTCGGCCGGCACCATCACCCCCAGATCGATGATCTCGTAGTTGTTACAACCGAGCACCACACCGACGATGTTCTTGCCGATGTCATGCACGTCGCCTTTGACCGTAGCGAGCAGAATCTTGCCCCGCGCTCCGCCGCGATCGGCGGTCTGTTGCGCGCGCAAATACGGCTCGAGTACCGTGACCGCCTGCTTCATCACCCGGGCGCTGCGGATCACTTGCGGCAGGAACATCTTTCCAGCGCCGAACAGATCGCCGACCTCGCTCATCCCCGCCATCAGCGGCCCCTCGATCACCCGGATCGCTTCGTCCAGCTCGGCCAGAGCCGCAAGGGTATCTTCTTCGATATAGTCCCCCACGCCGTGAATCAGGGCGTGCCCGATCCGCTCGGCAACCGGTGCCTCACGCCAGGCGAGGTCCTCGAGCTCCTCGCGTTTGAGACCCTTGGTGCGCTGGGCGATGGCCAGCAGCCGGTCGGTGGCGGTGTTTTCGCCGGCGAGATCTTCGCGGGCGAGGATCACGTCCTCCGCCGCCGCCCGTAGCTCCGGCTCGATCTCGTCGTAGACCGCGAGCTGTCCCGCGTTGACGATGCCCAGATCCATCCCGGCGGCGATGGCGTGGTAGAGGAACACCGAGTGCATCGCCTCGCGCACGGTGTCGTTGCCACGAAAACTGAACGAGAGATTACTCACGCCACCGGAGACCAGAGCACCGGGTAAGGTCTGCTTGATGGTACGGCACGCCTCGATGTAGGCGACGGCGTACCGGTCGTGCTCGTCGATACCGGTGGCCACCGCAAAGACGTTCGGATCGAAGACGATGTCCTCGGGCGGGAAACCGACCTCTTCGGTCAAGATGCGGTACGCCCGTGTGCAGACGGCGACCTTGCGTTCGTAGCTGTCGGCCTGACCATCTTCGTCGAACGCCATGACGATGACCGCCGCCCCGTAACGCTGGATCAGTTCCGCCTGGCGCCGAAATTCGGCTTCGCCCTCCTTCAAGCTGATCGAGTTGACGATCCCCTTGCCCTGGATCCGCTTGAGCCCCGCCTCGATGACCGACCACCGGCTCGAATCGATCATGACCGGTACCCGGGCGATGGCCGGATCGGAGGCGACGACATTCAAAAAGGTGACCATGCTACTCTCGGCGTCGAGCATCGCATCGTCCATGTTCACGTCGATGATCTGGGCGCCGCCGCGCACCTGCTGCCGCGCCACCGTGAGCGCATCTTCGTATTTCTCGTCGCGGATCAACCGCGCGAATTTCTTGCTGCCGGCGACGTTGGTCCGCTCGCCGATGTTCACGAACAGCGAATCGGGACGGATCTTCAGCGGTTCGAGTCCGCTCAGCTGGGTCGTCTGGGTCGGCGGCGGCGGAACCCGGCGGGGCGGTAGTCCGGCGACCGCCTCGGCGATGGCCGCGATGTGCGCCGGCGTCGTCCCACAACAGCCGCCGACAACGTTGACCAGACCGTCGGCCGCAAACCCGCGCAGGATCTCGGCCATGCGCTCGGGCGTTTCGTCGTACTCGCCCAGCTCGTTGGGCAAACCGGCGTTGGGGTGGGCGGAGACGAAGGTATCGGCCCGCCGCGCCAGCTCCGCCAGGTGCGGGCGCAGTTGTTCTGCACCAAGGGCGCAGTTCAGTCCGACACAGAACGGCCGTGCGTGGCGCACCGAGATCCAGAACGCCTCGGTGGTCTGGCCGCTGAGCGTACGTCCGCTGGCGTCGGTGATGGTACCGGAGATCCAGACCGGCCAGCGCCGGCCACGCCGTTCGAAAAGATCGGCGATGGCGAACAGCGCCGCCTTGGCGTTCAGGGTGTCGAAAACCGTCTCGACCAGCAGGAGGTCGACCCCTCCGTCGAGCAGTGCGGCCGCCTGCTCGCCGTAAGCGGCGGCTAGCTCGTCGAAGGTGATGTTGCGTAGCCCAGGATCGCCGACGTCGGGCGAGAGCGACGCGGTGCGGTTGGTCGGCGGCAGGCTACCGGCGACGAAACGTGGTCTATCGGGATCGCGGCGGTTGAACTCGTCGACCGCCCCGCGCGCCAGTTCGGCCGCAGCGCGGTTGATCTCACCGACCAGGTCGCCGGTGCCGTACTCGCGCTGGGAGATCACCGTGCCGTTGAAGGTGTTGGTCGTGACGATGTCCGCACCGGCGGCGAGATAGCCGCGGTGGATCTCACCGATGACGTCGGGCTGGGTCAGGCAGAGCAGATCGTTGTTGCCGGCCAGATCGTGGGCGTGGTCGGCGAAACGGGCGCCGCGGAACTCCTGCTCGCCGAGCCGGTACGACTGGATCATGGTTCCCATGGCACCGTCGAGGATCACGATTCTCCGCTGCATGATCTCACGCAGGACGCTCGCGGTGGTCTGGGACATACCGACACCTCGTTAGCGCGGCCGCCGCCAATTCGGATCACGCACGAATACTCCGGGCCAGGAGGTGCGTCGGTCCGATCCGTTCAGGAACAAGACGCGCTGTCGGCAGCGCGTCGATCTCCCGGAAAAGATAGCACCGACCGGCGGTCAGAGCTTGCGGGTTGATGTCCGCGGATGCTCCGTACCGACGGTCGGCGCTGGAGGCTACGCCTCGTGTCGCTGATGTGCGAGATCTCTAGCGGATGAGTTTCCAGTGTCCGCCGACCCAGTGTCGCACCCGGTACGGCTTCTTGATCCAGTGGCCGGGTACCCAGACGTAGCGGCCAGGTCCGGGACGGAGCGGCCGCCCGGCTAGTCGCATGCCGGACATCCGCACGACCTTCACCGCGTGCCGGCCGCACACGGCCGGCGCAACAACGGCCGACCGGATAGGTACCGATCGGAACACGACCGGTCGCGGCATCGGTTTGACGACCATCTTGACCGGCCGGGGCGCCAGCCTGATCACCACCGCGGCGTCCGATCGCACCGGCAGCGTCAGAAGTAAGGCGAACAGGATCACCGGCAGCAGGAAGCCGCCGCGCAGCAGACTGGCAGCAGTGGGTTTGTCGATGCTCATGATGTCGGTACTCATGATGTCACTCCTCACGATCGAAGTGCCTGGCAACCGTTTCTGCACCTTAGCCCCACGCATGTCCGGTGCCGCAACGGTGCGAGACGGCCGTGAATCTCCGTAACCTGCATTTATTGTGGATGTTATGGGTTTGGCCATCGCGGAGCTTCGCGAGCCGGCTGGTCCAGCAGCGGCGGCGAAACGTACCTCCAAGTACACCTTGACCGGCTTCGGGGACACGGTGACCGGCCGCGAGGACAGCGGCAAACCACGAGGACCGCCGAACGTGGCACCGACTGTTGGCGCCGGCATGACCGGGCCCCCCGGGGGGTCCTCGCGAATGCTGAACCGCGGGTCTAAGAGATTGGGGAAGTACGGCTGAGTCCAGACGAGTCGGGGCTGGACACTAGAAGCGGAAAATTGTCGCTAGCTGGATCTGGTTGGCCCTACCGTACTGCTTATCCTTGTTGGTGCGGCGACCCCACAAATATTCGACGCCCAGGTCCAGGCGTGAGACCGGTGAGTAGATCAAGTTGATGTTCAACCGCACGGTTCTGTGGTACGCGCTGTCAGACTGAATCTCGAGGTTGTAGACATTCACGTAACCCGCGCAGAATGTGGAACGCAGGGTACCGTGCCAGTAGTGCTTGTATGCGGCGTAGGTCGCGAAGACCGGTAACGCCTGCATCGTATTGGTGGTCGAATCGTACACCGCGTCTTGCCCACCGACTGCCCGCAGGTCGGTGATGTAGTGCCCGATCGCCTGGCCGTAGGTGGCCTGGAACACGAAATTGTCCTTCTCTGCCCAGGGAGAAGGCAAATTACCGCCGGCAGTGATACCGAAGCCGCCGACGCGGAGGTTCTCGTTGGGGTTGGCGTCGCTTTCGCCGATGATCTGGCGAGCCAGTATGCCGACCCGGGCGTGAAAATCGTGGAAATCGTCGAAATCGAAATAGGTCTTGACGATCAGGTCGGGGGCGAGGCTGACGCCCGCGGCGCCCGTGATTTCAGGGCTGGGATTTTCGGCGCTGGCCGCCAGGTTCCAGCCGTTCTTCCAGATCCTGGTGTAGCGGATCTGGGTTTGCCGCAGCTGGATCTTGGCATTCAGACCCTCGAAGTCCAGCTCCTCCGGCACCGCATGTAGGTCGACCAGATTCGACCAGGTCTTGCCGACCAGCAGGGCGCCGTATTGCCCGTAAGCGTGGCGGAGGCGAAAGGTGTTACCGTCACCGGCGAAGTCTCCTTCGATGAACCCGCGCATGGCGCCGACACCCGTCGGCGTACGAAAGTCCAAGCTGAAACGGCTGGCACGCGCAGACAAGGTCATACGCGGACCTTTCCCTGCCTCTTCGGTACCGGCGATGGGGATGGCCGCGGTCAGAAAACGATCGTCCACCAGCAGCGCGTCCAGGTTGTAAACCAAGTTCGTCTTAATCCGCCCGCTGATCTTCAGCGCGGCGTCGGTGCCAGGAATGGTGAACGAGCCGGGAAATTCTCCCGCCTCGACCACGTCGGTGGGGACCTCCGGCAGTTCTTCGACCGAGGTCTCCAGCCGATCGAGCCTCTGCTGCCAGGCGGCGGTCACGGTGGAGTCCGGCATCTGATCCGTCAAAGCAAGCAACCGGTTATTCAGTGACAAGACCAGATCGTTCAGTTCCTTGATCCTGTTGTCCTGGTCCTTTAACCGCTGGTCTTGTTCGGCGATCTGTTTCTGTTGCTTGGTGACCTGGGCGATCTGATCCTCGATCTGCTTCCGCTGCACCTCGAGCTGCTGCTGCTGAGCGAGCAGTTCGGTGGCCTGATCGTCCCCGGTCTTCTGATACTCAGAAATCGACTGTTGCAGCGCGGTGTTCTGCTGCTCCAGTTGGGCCATCTGGGCCGTGAGGGCATCGAGTTTGTCCTGCTGGGAAGTGATTTTCTCGGCTTGTTGCTCGGTCTGCTGCTGAGCTTGCTCCGTTTGCTCCTGAGCGTGGGCG
>JAUVBS010000042.1 GCA_030591105.1 bacterium
AAGACCCGATTGAGTACCTGTACCAAGACAAGAAGGCGTTCGTGAACCAGCGCGAAGTCGGGATCGACGTTCCCGACTTTCGAACGGCGTTGCGCCGCGTGGTGCGCCAGGACCCAGACGTGATCCTGATCGGCGAAATGCGCGACCGCGAGACCATATCGGCGGCGTTGACGATCGCCGAGACGGGGCATCTCGCCATGGCGACCCTGCACACCAACAGCACTTTCGAATCGATCAATCGCATGATCGACGTTTTCCCGCCGGAGCAGCAGAACCAAGTGCGCTCGCAGCTGTCGTTCTGCCTCGCCGGCGTGCTGACCCAGCAATTGATTCCGCGCGCCCACGGTGGCGGTCGGGTCATGTGTCTCGAGATCATGGTCTGTACCCCGGCCATCAAGGCGATGATCCGGGATAACAAGACCCACCAGATCTATGGCCTGATTCAGGCCGGTCAGAAGCACGGCATGCAGACGATGAATCAGTCGCTCTACCAGGCCGCCGTCAATAAGTGGATCACCGTCGACCAGGGAATGGGCCGTAGTCCTGACATCCAGGAGCTAGCCCAGATGCTCGACATTGGTGAGCCTGCCGGCGTCGCCAACTAGCGAGGGAGGACCAGCGTGGCAACGTCCACCACCGTGTATCTTTGGAAGGGAAAATCGCCCAAGGGCGAAACCATTGCGGGTGAGTACGAGGCTGAAGATCGGCGGCAAGTATCGGACTACCTGCGCAAGCGCCGTGTCACCATCACCTCGATCAAGAAGAAGCCCAAGGAGGTGTCGCTCGGCTTTCTGCAACGGAAGTCGATCGGTGTCAAGGACCTGTCCGTGTTCACGCGGCAGTTCGCCACCATGGTCAACGCGGGTCTACCGCTGGTGCAGTGTCTCGATGTACTGGCGCGCCAGCAGGAGAAGCCGTTCTTCAAGGGAGTCATCGCTCAGGTGATGACCGACGTCGAAGGCGGCTCGACCCTCGCCGAGGGACTGGCAAAGCATCCGAAGGTCTTCTCCGATCTCTTCGTGAACATGATCGCGGCCGGCGAGGCGGGCGGTATCCTTGACCTCATCCTCACCCGTCTAGCGGTGTTTCTCGAGAAGGCCGACGCTCTGCAGCGCAAGGTCAAGGGTGCGATGATGTACCCGGCCATCGTGCTGACCGTAGCGGTGGTCGCCTGCGTCTTCATGCTGATGGGTGTGATCCCCGTCTTTGCGAAGATGTTCGAGGACTTCGGCGGCGAGCTACCGATGCCGACAAAGATCGTCATGGGTATGTCCAATTTCCTGAGCGCTTACTGGTGGGCGTTGATCGCGGGCATCTTCGCCTTTGTGGTGCTGTTCAAGAAGTACCGCGATACCGAGGGCGGCCGGATGCGGATCGACCGTTTGTCCCTACGGATCCCGGTACTCGGCAGCGTGCTGCGCAAATCGGCTGTTTCCCGTTTCACGCGTACCCTCGGTACGTTGATTGGCTCGGGTGTACCGATCTTGCAGGGACTGGACATCACGTCCAAGACCGCCGGTAACAAGGTGCTGCAAGAAGCGATCGGCAAGACTGCCGAGAGTATCAGCCAGGGTGATACCATCGCCGAACCGCTGGCGGCGAGCGGTGTGTTTCCGCCGATGGTCGTCCAGATGATCTCCATCGGTGAGCAGACCGGTGCCCTGGACGAGATGCTGGCGAAGATCGCCGATTTCTACGACGACGAAGTCGACACCGCGGTCGAAGCGCTGACTGCAGCCATCGAGCCGCTGATGATCGTGCTGATGGGTACGATGGTCGGTGGCATGTTGGTGGCCATGTATCTACCGATGTTCAAGATGGGTAACCTCGTCGGGGGAGGTTGATCCGTGACGGCGACGATGAGCTGGAACGAATACCGAACCGATCCCAACGGTCAGCTTCTGGCGTGGCGTGCGATCCTCGGTGCGTTCTTGACTCTTACCGGCGTGTTGATGCGGGCGCTGGCGTCCGATCACATGGGGGGGGCCGGGCTAGCGCTCACTCTGGGCATCTTGTATCTGAGCATCGCGCTGACCTGGGTGGCGCTGATGTACCGGGTGCCGACCCGCCCTCTGCTCGCCGCGCAGCTCGGTAGCGACCTGCTGGTCCTCGCGCTGCTGGTCCATTTCAGCGGCGGACCGTACAGCGCGTTCCCCGTTTTGTTCTGCGTGCCGATCATGCTGGGTGCGGTCTACCTCGGAGCCCGATCGGCGCTGATCCTGGCCGGAGTGGCGTCCGCCGTGATCGGCGGGGGACATCTCGGTCTGGCCGTGGGTTGGGCGGCAGCGGGGGCACCGGCGGAACTCGACTACGGCAGCGGCCGGCCGGTATTGATCACGTTTTTGCACGTCTCGTTGTTCCTGGCAGTGGGTGTAGCGAGTGGCCAGCTGGCCCGGAGCCTCGCGAAGCGTCGGCGCATCCACGAACAGGCGGCCCAGCAGATCCAACGGACGCGTAACGAGGTGCGCAATATTCTCGATCACCTTTCCAGTGGTCTGATCACCATCGACCGCCAGGGTAGTGTCACGCGGGCCAACCCACCCGCTTGCGAGATCCTGGGTATGTCGGCGTCGGATCTGGTCGGTCGGCTGTTGGCACCAGCGGTCGGAACAGACCGCTGTGAGCTAGCTGAATGCGTGTTGCAAGTCGCCGCTGGCGGTTCCACGGTCAACCGCGGTGAAATCACCATCAAGCGTGCCGACTGCGAGGTACCTCTCGGCATCACTGTCAACTACCTCGAGGACGAGGAGAACGAGGTCGCCGGAGCAGTGGCGATCTTCACCGACCTGACCGAAGTACGACGGATGCAGGAGAGTATCCGTAAAGCGGAGCGCCTCGCCGGACTGGGCCAGCTCGCAGCGAGCATTGCCCATGAGATACGCAACCCGCTCGGTAGTATCCGCGGCAGCGTCGAGATCCTCGCGTCCGAACTCGAATTGGTTGGCCACCAGGCGCAGCTATTCGATCTCGTCCTGAAGGAGAGCGGACGCATCAACACGATCATCAATGATTTCCTCACCTTTTCGCGGATGCGTTCACCCGCCCCGCGGCGCGTCGAGTGCGATCAGTTTCTGACCGAGGTCGCGCTCCAGATCCGTCAGCACGTGACGAACCACGGCGGCAGCGTCATCCTCGAGCACGAAGCAGAGTCGACGGATCTCGCGGTCAGCGCGGACCCGGAACAGCTCGTGCAGGTCATCTTGAACCTGGCTCTGAACGCCTGCGAGGCGATGCAGTACGCCGGCCGGTTGACCATCGACGCGCGAGCGAGCGACAACGGCCGTTGGTGCGAATTCCGCGTCACCGATACCGGACCGGGAATCGACGCCGAAACCAGCGAAGAGGTGTTCACCCCCTTCTTCACGACGAAGACCGGGGGTACCGGTTTGGGCTTGCCGATGGTCGCGCGCATCGTCGACTCCCACGGCGGGACCGTCGAGATCGACAATGCCCCCGACGGCGGAGCTCGCTTCACCGTCCGGCTACCGTTCGCAGCAGCCGAAACCATGGCCGAGGCGCCCGGCATCGACGCCATGGTCGACGAAGCTCTCGCGCCGGCAACAGAGCAGACGCAACCGGTATGACCGACAGGGCCCGCGGCCGTGACGGCCGGACTACCGCGCGCAATCAGCGCTGACGACAGAGTGCAGAAACACAGCTAGAAGGAGCGCAGAATGGCATTGGGCAGGATCCTGGTCGTGGACGACGAAGAGTCGATGTGCCGCTACCTCTCGATCCTTCTGTTGAAGGAGGGTTACGAGGTCGAGACGGTCAGTTCCGGAGCCAAAGCACTCAGCTTGATGGAGAAACAGCCGTTCGACGTGGTGATGACCGATATCCAGATGCCACGGATGAACGGGATCCAGCTGCTCAAAGGCATCAAGGGCATCGATCCCGAGACCCCCGTGGTGATCATGACCGCCTACGCCAGCGAGCAGTCGGCCATCGACGCGGTCAATCTCGGTGCGTTTTCCTACTTGCAGAAGCAGTGCAAGAACGACGAGATCAAGATGGTGGTGCGCAATGCACTACAGTTGCGCCGCGCCAAGTCGGAGAATAAACAGCTACGCAGCGAGTTGAAGCGCAAAAAATCGAAACAGCGCATCGTCGGTCAGAGTCCGCGTATGCGTTCAGTCTACAAGATGGTCGACAAGATCGCTGCCACCACGGCGACGGTCTTGATCAATGGCGAAAGCGGGACCGGCAAAGAGCTGATCGCCCGCTCGATCCATGACCACAGCGACCGAGTCTCCGGACCGTTCGTCGCGATCAACTGTGGCGCGATACCCGAAACTCTACTCGAGAGCCAGTTGTTCGGACACGTCAGGGGTTCGTTCACCGGCGCGGACCGCGATCACGACGGCTTCTGCCGCCAGGCTGAGGGCGGTACCATTTTCCTGGACGAGATCGGTGAAACCCCTGCCACGATCCAGGTCAAGTTGCTGCGGATGCTGCAGGAACGTGAGATCTACCCGGTCGGTAGCAGTAAATCGGTCAAGGTCGACCTGCGCGTGATCGCGGCGACCAACCGCGATCTGGATGACGAAGTAAAAGCAGGCCGTTTCCGCACCGATCTATTCTACCGTCTGAATGTCATCCCGTTGGAACTACCGGCGCTGCGCGATCGGATCGATGATATTCCCCTGCTGGTCGACCATTTTCTGCGCCGCTGTTGCGGCACCGAATACAACGGCAATATCAGCTCGCTCCTGGAGGAGCCAGCTCTGCGCGCCTTGCAGACCTACGAGTGGCCCGGCAACGTGCGCGAGCTAGAAAACGTGATCGAGCGCGCGACTATCATCCGCGATCAAGCACAGATCACTGTGAAGGATCTGCCCGACCTGGTCCGCGCACCGGTAGGTGAGGCGACGATCGCGAGCATGGTCGGCGGGATGGTTTCGCTCGATGAACTGGAGCGGACGCACATCCTCAAAGTGCTGGAGACAGTCGGTGGGCACAAGAAGCGCGCCGCCGACATACTGCGCATCAATCCTTCGACTCTCTACCGCAAGTTGCTCCGCTACGGCGTGGCCCAGAAGGGCGACGATCAGGAGAGCGAGTACGCCGACGGCTATGATCTCGGCGCTGACGGCCCGGTAGATCCCCTCGCCGACGAGTCCGGGGATTTTGAAACCGATGCGCTCGATCGGATCGATCAGATCGTCAGGGAACAGACCGACGACGAAGCCGCGGACGAGACCGTGGCAGAAACCGTGGACCAAGAAATACCGCCGTCAGACCGCGAACCGGTCGAGGTCTAGAGGCCGCTCCCGATCGCGGTCGTGCAGAATTGCCGGTGAACGGTGCAAGCTGCATGAGTCACGCCGAGAACGCTTCGCCTAAAAGATTATAGAACAGACGTAACCCGTTGTATTACTACAGCATATCGCACGTCAAAATAATCATTACCTATGGCACAAGCATTGCACTTAGTTCCGTGCCGTTGGTAGGCACAAGACGAGGGCCGATTCGGGCCGCACTCTCAAGAGGTCTCAACTGACCGGAGCAAGGAGAGCCACAGTGTTAAAGTTCAATCGCAAGGGTTTCACGCTTATCGAGCTGATGATCGTCGTGGTCATCATCGGTATCCTGGCCGCCATCGCCATCCCGAACTTCATCGCCATGCAGAGCCGGGCCAAGGAAGCCTCGGTCAAGGGTAATGCCCATAGTCTGCAGTTGGCGGTGGAGGACTTCGCAGTGATCAACGATGGTGTGCTGCCGACGCTGGCGCAGGTCGGCGCGCCCATGTTCCCGGGTGGCGTTCTGCCCGACAATCCGTTTACCGCTGTTCCGATCGCCATCGCTGCTCCTGGTTACTCGCAGGGTGATCTGAGTTACGTGTACGTTGCGGCGACGCTCGTCTACACCATTGCGGGTTATGGCTACGAGGCTACTTCGGGGCCGTTGGCCGACGGTACCGTGATTACTCTGAGCAACGGCTAGTCGATCTACCGACAGCCCTATCCGACAGGAGGCGGCGCCCCAGTGGGGCGCCGCTTCACATATTCCCCGCTTTCCTGGCCAACACTGTCATACCCTGTCGAAGCTGCGCGGGGTATTGCGTTGGCCTAGGAGCGCCGCGCGGCACCGGCTTTGCTTCGCGCGCTGCTGGTATGTACGATACCCATAGGTACGATACTGGTCCACGAGAGGGGGCAGCAGTGCGAGATCGTAGGGGATTCGGCCTCGCGGAAACCGCGGTCGTGATCGTGATTATCGGCATCCTGGCCACCATGGCGATTCCCAACTTCATCCAGGTGAAGAAGCGGGGGATGGAGGCAGCGGTGAAGGGGAACGCTCATGTCTTACAACTGGTAGTCGAAGATTGGTCCACGAGGCATCTGGGTGTGCTGCCGGACCTGGCTGATCTCGATTCGTCGCTATTTCCCGGCGGCGTATTTCCGGATAATCCGTTCACTGGCGATCCTTTCCTGTTGGGCCCGGCGGGAATCTACACCCAAGGCAACCTCGGCTATATCCTGGTGGGGGGTATCTATATGATCGAGGGCTACGGTGCTGCCGCCGACGCCGGTCCGGGCAGCGATGGCATTATCGCCAGACTGACCAACGGCTGACCGTACGGCCCAATCCGTACCGCTAGCGTGCCGCTGGCACCGGCGTTGCAACAGCACCGGATCGATGGTAATGGGCAGCGGGCTGCCTCGGGCGGGATGCCTGAAACAGCCTAGCAACATGCGACTTAGCCAAGGACACGAAGATGGACGGTAGCGGGCTGGTTACAAATCCACCACCACAGACGGTCGAACGGCCGGTCTCGATCCACGGCGAGGCCGAAATAGCTCTGAAGGTCCTGGGCCTCGAGAAGGTTTTCCGGAGCGGCTTGCGGCGGCGCAAGACGGCCGCCATCCGCGGCATTTCCTTCCTCGTTCGGCGCGGTACGGTACTCGCCCTGCTCGGCCACAACGGCGCGGGCAAGACCACGACGCTCAACTGCATCCTCGGCCTGGTAAAGCCCGACGCTGGTCAGGTGAGTATCTTCGGCTACGACCACCGCCAACGGTCTTCCCGGGCGAAAGTCGGGTATCTGCCGGAGCGTCCCAACTTCTACGAGTACTTGACCGGTCGCGAGCTGCTTACGTTCTACGCCGACCTGCTCGGCATCTCTCCGCGCGAACGTTCGCGGCAAGTCGATTCGGTGCTGACCACTGTCGGCATCACCGCCCGCGCCGACCTGCGGTTGCGTAAGTATTCGAAGGGGATGCTGCAGCGGCTCGGGCTGGCGCAAGCACTGCTCGGCGCACCGGAACTGTTGATACTCGACGAGCCGATGTCGGGACTCGATCCGCTCGGGCGGCGCGAGGTGCGCGATCTGCTGGCTGGACTACGCGACAGCGGCACAACCGTCGTCCTCTCGTCGCACATCGTGCCCGACGTAGAAATCCTGGCCGACGAGGTCGTGATCCTCCGCGAGGGACTGTTGGTGGCGACTCACCGTCTCGACGCGTTGCCCCGCGACTGCGTCTACGAGGTCCGCCTCGGCGAGCTACCGACCGGCGACGATGCGGCGGACGTGCTCCGTGCCTGCCGCGTGGTCCGCGGTCGCGGCGGAGGTGGGCCGGCACTGGTCGAGAGCTGCACGCCGGTCGACCTCGCCCGACTCCTCGATGTCTGCAGCCGTACGCAGATCGATATTCACTCGGTCCAGACGCGCCGGCACGGTCTGGAAGACCTCTTTCTCGAAGTGATGGGCGAACAGAAGGTGCCGTTATGTTGAGACGGATCCGGGCGGTGGCGCTCAACACCTACCGCGAGACGGTGCGCGATCGCATCTTCTATCTGGTCGGGTTGTTCGGGCTGGTACTGGTCGTCAGTAGCGCCGTGCTGGCGCCGCTGTCCGTCGGTGCGCAGGAGAAAATCGTCATCGATGTCGGCCTGGGTGCCCTGACGCTATTCGGGCTACTGGTAACTGTGCTGGTCGGTAGCAACATGGTGCACAAGGAGCAAGACAAGCGCACGGTCACGACGATCTTGGCCAAACCGATCTCGCGCCGGGAGTATCTACTAGGCAAATTTCTGGGTCTGAGTCTCACGCTGGTTGCGATGCTGGCCGTGATGTCGGCGCTATTCGTCGCGGTGATCCTGGCAACGCCGGCGTCATTCGGCATCCGTTATCTCGCGGCGTTCTACCTGGCGTATATCGAGCTATTGCTGGTGACCGCGGCGGTGGTGCTGTTCTCGACCGTGACTTCGCCGCCGCTCGCAGCGGTGCTGACACTGACCCTGTTCGTGATCGGACATCTGAGCGAATCGCTACGTTCTTTTGGCGCCCTGCTCGGTAGCCCGTTGCAAGCCCGGTTGGCAGAGTTGGTTTACTACCTGGTGCCCAACCTCGAGATGTTCAACGTGCGGGGGGCGGTGGTGCACGGCGATACGGTAAGCGGCGAGCACCTGTTACTCGCTACGGCCTACGGCCTCGGCTACACGGCGCTGTTGTTGATCGTCGCCGGTGCACAGTTCTCGCGGAAGGAACTGCGGTGAGCCGACGCACCTGGTTACGGCACTTCGCCACGGCGGGCACGGCCGCAGTTCTAGCGGTCGTCTGTGTGCTGGCGCTGAGCCGTTACGACCGCGTCGTGGTGTCTCGGGAGTCACAAGAACGACTCTACTTTCCCAGCGGCCAGTTCTTGCGCGAAGCGGCTTGCGGATTCCGCGAGGTAGCCGCGGACTATTACTGGTTCCGGGCGGTTCAGTACTACGGTGGGTACCGCAAAGGCGAACACGACATGCGGTACTTCGATTTGCTGATCGATTCGATCACTCGCCTGGATCCACGCTTCGTCGAGGCGTACTACTTCGCATCGCTGGTCTACAGTCTCGACTACGGCGATATCCCGCGCGCGGTCGATGTCCTTGGCCGCGGTATCGTGCACAACCCCGAGGTCGCCAGCCTACCGTTTCACGCGGGCTTCCTGTACTACGTATTCCGCAAGAACTACCCACGGGCGCGGCTCTGGTTCGATGAGGCGGCTGCGCGGCCGACCGCTTCGGAATTTCACAAGCGGTTCGCGGCATATGCGCGGCGTAAGGCCGGCGATCTGGAGGGATCGCTCGGACTCTGGCGGCACCTGCGTGACACCGCGAGTAATCCGGAACTGCGCGATGTGGCTTTGGAGCACATCGCTATATGTGAACGCGAGCTCGCCAAGCGCCGAGCCTCAACCGGCGCGGTACAACCTTGAGCGCCGTGTCCGGATGGACCGCCGCCCCGCCGGCGCTGTTGTTTGCGGCAGTCGCGCTGCTAGGCGCGTGTGTCGGCAGCTTCGTCAACGTGCTGATCTACCGCTTGCCCCGAAACTTGGGTGTCGTCGCTGGTCGTTCGTTCTGTCCGGCCTGCCGTGTACGGATCGCGTGGTACGACAATATGCCGCTGGTAAGCTGGCTTGTTTTGCGTGGACGGTGTCGCCGCTGCCAGGCGGTCATCGGTTGGCGCTACCCGCTCATCGAGCTGACCGGAGCGCTGTGCGCGGTGGTGGGATTCTGGCGGTTCGGCATCGGTGCGACCGGGGCGGTGGCCGGCTTCTTCATGCTCTGGCTGCTGGCCGTCGCGGTCATCGACTGGGAGCATATGGTCATCCCGCACACCTTGACGATCTCCGGTGCGCTGGTCGGTGTGGCCACAGCCGCGGTGACCGGGCTCGGTCCCGAGCGGGCGCTGCTCGGCGCGGCGATCGGCGCGGCGATCGTATTGGCGATCTCGTACGGTTACCAACTGGTGCGCGGCCAGCAGGGCATGGGTGGCGGCGACGTGATGCTGATGGGTATGGTGGGTGCCTTTCTCGGGCCGTGGTCGGTGCCGGCGGTGCTGTTCGGGGGCGCGCTCTTCGGGACGGCTTTCGTGCTGCTGAGTCACCGCGGCCGGCTTGACGGTGAAGTGAAATTGCCGTTCGGTACCTTTCTGGCGGCGGCGGCAGGCGTGGTACTGTTGGCCGGGGAACCACTCATGGGCTGGTACCTCGGTCTGTTCG
>JAUVBS010000418.1 GCA_030591105.1 bacterium
AGACACTGCGCAAGGGCAAGGCCGGACCGTGGCTGTACCGGCCGCTCGCCTCGCCGGACGGCAAGTGGATCGCCTGGTCGGACAGCGAGTATGATCTGCACCTCGCCAACGCTGACGGCCGCGGACACCGCAAGATCGATCACGGCGACCGCGGGCCGATCCGGCAGTACGTCTGGAGCCCGGACGGACGCTGGCTGGCCTATACCGAGAACCTGAGCAACGACTTCTCTTCGATCATGGTCTACGACACCCAGACGAAACAGACCCGGCCGGTCACCAGCCGCTGGGCCAACGATCACAGCCCGGCCTGGGATCCCGACGGACGTTTCCTCTACTTCGTATCGAACCGAGCCACCAACCCGGTCCTCGGCTGGATCGACAGGCAAAACGTGGAGGTCAAGGGCGAGATGCTCTACGCCCTGCTGTTGCGGCCCGACGTGGAGAATCCCTTCCAAGGGCGCGACGGCTTGCCGCCCACCGATGAGGATGAAAAAACAGACGAGAAGAAAAAGGACGATAAGGACGACGCTGAAGAGGGCGAGGAGAAGGAGGCGCCCGAACCGATCGAGATCGATTTCGACGGTCTGCTGGAGCGGATCGTCGAACTGCCGCAGTCCCGCGGCGATTACAACGGCCTCGCAGCCACCTCCAGTCATCTGTATTTCATATCGCATCCATTGAAGGGTATGGCCGAGAGACCGGGCTTCTTCGGCGAGTCAGAGCCCGACGCGGTCCTGATGACCTTCAGCCTGGAGGACAAGGAGTCCAAGCCGTTCGTCGCCGGGATCACGAGCTACGACCTCGAAGCGACCGCAGATAAGGTCGCCGTCATGAAGAAACGCGGCGAGCTGTTCGTCGTCGACGCCGGTTCGCCGCCGGACGAGGGCCTGGCCGAGGGTAAGGTCGATCTTGCCGACGTCATGGTCGAGCTGGACCCGCGCGCCGAATGGGAGCAGGCTTATTACGAGGCCTGGCGTCAGATGCGCGCCTTCTACTGGGACCCGGACATGGGCGGTCTCGACTGGCCGGCGATCCGCGACCAGTACGCGACCTTGCTGCCGCGGCTGAGCAACCGTACCGATTTCGGTGATCTACTGGGTCAGATGTACGGCGAGGTCAATACCAGTCACAGCTACGTTTTCGGCGGCGATCCCGGCGTCAAGGTGCCGCGCGTGGCCACCGGCCTGCTCGGCGCCGATCTCGTGCGCGCAGGTGATACTTACCAGGTCGAGCGCATCCTACGCGGCGATACGGTCGACCGGGTCCGTTCGCCGCTGGCTGAGCCGGGCGTCGAGGTCGCCGTGGGCGACTTCATCGTGGCGGTCAATCGCGTACCGGTCGCCGGCGCCCCCTCGCTGTACGCCCTGCTGGCAGGTCTGGCCGGCAAGGAAACGTTACTGAGTGTCTCCGCCACGGCCAACGGCAAGGAGTCCCGCGAGGTCATGATCGTACCGTTGCGTACCGAGGGCTCGCTGCGCTACGCCGACTGGGTCCGCCGCAACCGCGAATACGTGACCGAGAAAACCGACGGCAAGGTCGGTTACATCCACGTGCCCGACATGGGCAAGGACGGCATGGTCGCCTTCAACAAGTGGTTCTACCCCCAGCTGGACAAGGAAGCGATGGTCGTGGACGTGCGCTGGAACGGCGGCGGTTTCGTCAGCCAGATGCTGGTCGAGCGATTGCGCCGAACGGTAACGGCCTTCGACCTGGTCCGCGGCGGCGCATCCTTCACCTACCCGGACCGGGTTTTGAACGGACCTTTCGTGGTCCTGACCAACGAGTTCGCCGGCAGCGACGGAGACATCTTCCCCCAGGCAATACAGATCGAGGGTCTCGCACCGGTGATCGGCATGCGGAGCTGGGGCGGCGTGATCGGCATCAACGCCATACGTCCGCTACAAGACGGCGGCCTGGTCACCAACCCGGTGGTCGCCTGGTGGGATCGGGTCAGCGGCTGGGGCGTGGAGAACCACGGCGTCGATCCCGACATCGAGGTGCAGAACCTCCCTCAGGAGCTGGCCCAGGGCGTGGATACCCAGCTGGATCGCGGTATCAGCGAGGTGTTGGATCTGCGGCGCCAGAACCCACCGCAGAAACCTGATTTCGGGCCGGTACCGCCGCGCACTCGCAAGGCGTATCAGGATGAGTTGAAGTAGCAACGGCGGGCTGTCGCGCGGTCCTGACGGTTGGCGGTGGGGTATCTGATCGAAAGCAGGAGATCGAAAGAAGAAGACCGTGAGGAGATCGAGAGTAAGGGCGCCCAGGTGAGCGCCCTTCTCGTCAGTTATCTGTGATCCGCCGACGGAACCTCCGCCGGCATCCCCGCCAGCGCTGCAACCGCCTCGCTACACTCCCGCGGAACGTCACGAGGTTCTCCGGCCGATGGGAGCCTCGGCTCTGTCGCGGCACGATGTGATGTACCACCAATAACCGCGACCGCCCGGCGAGGGCCCCCCGGGGGACCCTGTTTTTGAACTATGGTCCGTGTGTTGGTGATCTTTGTTATTTGATAACTCTTCCGTTAGCCCCGGAACATATCTTCGCAGGCGCAACCTAAGTGGCTGCGGAACACCGACACTGCCGACGGCGAGATCGCGCGAGCAACTAATCGATCCGG
>JAUVBS010000010.1 GCA_030591105.1 bacterium
CGGTCCGGCGGAGATCAGGATCCGGTAGTCGTCTTCTTTGCCCGGCCGGGTATCACTGTCGCGGTTTTCTTCGCTCAACAGCTCGTACCGCTCATCGTCGTTCGATGGATCGCCACCCTGGTCGAACGGTTGCGTTCCCGAGAACGCATTGTACGAGCGGAGACTGACGTTCTCGGGCGCCGTGCGACCCGTCGGATCGGTGTCGTGCCCGAGAAACTGGATACCGAAGTAACCGTTGATCCATACGGTCTCGGAATTATCGTACATGAAGCCGACGGCAACCGGGACGTAGGACCCGTCCGAAGCCCGCACCAAACCGTCAAACGAGCCGGCCATATCGTCCGCTGCCACCCCGCCGACACCGCGCGGCCCGATGTCGCAGTCGGCAAAAAAACCGATATAGACGTTGTCGATATCGGTCACGCCGATATTGGTGACCGTGAACTGGAAACCGACGAAATCGTCCACGCTGTCGTTCTCCCACTGGAACGATTCCTGGACGATTTGCAGATTCATCGGGGTGTGATCCGGTAGCAGTTCTTGCGATAGCCGGGTGTTGTCGTACTGGGTACAGACCATCATCTGATTGCCGACCTGACCGAAATCTTCGTCGATCAGTCCGTCGAAGTCGTCGTCGTAACCGTTGAGGATTTCCTCGTCGATCAACCCGTCTTCATCATCGTCGGGCTCAGGTTCGGGTAGACGCCGGCCGCTGGCATCGCTGTTACCGGCCGGCCGCTGCAACTGCGAGCCGATCGCCTCGTAGAGGGTGTCTTCGATCTCGTCGAGCGGGAGCAGTTCGGGTTCGAAACCGCCGGTCGAGACCAGCCGTTCGCCGAGCAGCACGCCCCCTACCCAAAGGCTGGCCTGCCAGAGGTACTCGTTACCAGAACCCGCAGGCCACTGGGCCGACGGGGAATCGGAGTAACTCGTCACTGACGAAAACCGCGAACCGATCAAACCCCAGTTGGTGATGTTCATGTGCAGCTCGCCGACGTTCATGACGTAACTGCCATCGAGGATAAAGATACCCGAGGGGTTGTAGGCCCCACCTTCGAAGATGTCGTCTTCCAGATCGGCCCAGCCAAAGGCCGGCCCCAGCCCGACCACAGTCAGCACCAAGAGGCCAGCCCAGCAGGCGACCGAAAACAGATTGCCCCTTCTGCGAGCGACTTGTCCGCTGGCAATCGTCATCGTCAATCCTTTCCGGCCGGTAGCCGTGTACTCCGGACCGATCGGCAGTCTAGAACATCCAACCGATCCCGACGCGGAACAGGCGGTGCGCACCGAATACCCGCGGGTCGTTGATCGGGATGAATTCGTCGAAGCCGTCGCCGTCGGCGTCTTGCAAGTACGCACCGCCATACTTGCCGGTCTCGGTCAAGTAGGATCGCCCGGCGTTCGTCGCGTTGTTCATACCCGGGAAGATGCCGGGTTGAATAACCGTGACCTGATCCTGATTGATCAAATTGAAGCCCTGTAGATAAAGCGTCAGCCGCTGCCCGTAAACATTGATATTCTGCTCGGCCTGGACGTCCAGGCTGAAGGTCGCCGGCAACCGTTCGCTGTTCACGAGCAACGGGTCCTGGCGCCGCGCATAACGGTCGAACGGAGTCCACGGGAATCCGCTGCCATAAGTGAACGTGAAACCCAGATTCCAGACGCCGGGCTCGGCGATGCGCAGCAGGAAGTTGAAGGTGTGCCGTTGATCCCAGTCCAGAGGCAATTCCTGGTTGGGCAGGTACTCCAACCCTTCCGGGTTGCTGCCGAATTCCGGATCCGAAGCGACGCCGTCGGCATAAGCAAGGGTATAGGTGATGTCGAAAGAGAAGTTGTGGCTGAAGCGCTTGTTCAGCGATAGTTCGATACCCCGCGCCGACGCGTACGCCTTGTTGATGTAACGCGACAGATCGTTGCCGGTGGACACGTCGGTCACCTGCGTCGTTGCGATCAGATCGTAGATGTCCTTGCTGTAGATGGCGAACTGCCCCGCCACGTGGTCGGTGAACTGATGCTTGATACCGGCCTGGTACTGGACCGTCGTCTCGGGTTGCAAGTTGGGATTTCCGAGCGTGCCGTTGTTGCCCACCGGATCCTGGCTGGCGAACAGGAACTCACGGCTCGGAAACTGGACGAACCGACCGTAGTGGAAATGGAAGCCGTCCCGCTCGGTGATCGGGAACGCAAAACCGAGCCGTGGCGAGACCGCCGTCTTGTACTTGATGACGTTGCGGTCCACGCCTTCGTTTTGCAGATCGATCGTCGCGGCGGAACCGGGTGAGAACATGTCCCAGCGGATGCCGAAGTTGACCACCATCCCCTGGTACTCCCAGCGGTCTTGGAGGTACCAGGCAGCCTCGGGGTTGTAGGTATGAAAGACGTTGCGGTTGCCTCCCAGACTCCAGTCGCCGGTGAAGCGGCTTTGCCGCTCGATCGCGGGATTTTGCAGTGCGTACCGCTCCAGATCGTTGTACACCAGTTGCGCGCCAGTCTTGACCAGGTGCCCCGCCCACCGGTTGCTCGTCAGATCGAATTTCATCGAGTAAGTCCGGGAGTACTCTTCCTGGTAGAACGGATAATCGCTGGTGGTGATGTACAGCGGATTCAGAGGATCCGTGTAGTAATCGTTACCCCGCTGGTAGATGGAGTAGGAACCGGAAAAAAGATCGGGTGACCAGACACCGCCGTGGTTGTAGTTCCACGGATCCTGGTCGTTGACATCGAAGCGGTTGTCGAAGGCGACCAAGGCGAGCTTCAGGGTGTAGAAAGTGTCGTCGGTCAAGTTGTGGCGCCACACCAGCTTCGCCTGCTGACCGATATCATGCGACTTTCGATTATTGTTGGCAGCGTTGAACCAGGTATATGAGGAGTCCTCCTGCACCGTCGAGAAGCTGGAATACGGGTAGTGGAAGCCGTCGTACATCGGCTGGGCGACAACCCAGTAAAGACGGTTGTCCGAAGCGCTGCGCACCTCGACCACCGGCATCGATCTGCGGATCGCGCTGGCATTGCGGGTATCGAGCACGACGACCGTGCGCGCCGACGTACGCATGCTCTCGAACCACGGGCCGTAATAGGCGGGGATCAAACGTCCAGTGTAGATCCACGCGTCGGGATTGTACTGGTTGCTGCTCGACAGTGGACGTATTTCCGGTAGATAGATCACGCGCTGGGCATACCCCGAGACGCTCCAGTTGGGCGAATAAAACTCACGCAGGGCATTGGAGTAGGTGTACTCGGCGGTCAGATTCTTGTTGCCGCGGTTGTCGAAACTGTAGGCGAGCTTGACCGCACCCTTGGCGCTGTTGAATTGCCGACCGCGGAATTTTAACAGCGTCGTATTGCCGACCTTGACCTTGTACTCGGGCCGGTGCGCCACCGATGGGGTTTCGGTGTCGGTGAAAATCAAGTCGCCGGATATATAATAGGTCAGTTTGCTGATGGGCGTCGGTCCGCCGAAGCCGTACTCGAAGCGATCGTAGTTGGTGAAAGTGCGGTCCTGACGGCCGAAGTCGTCGGTCAAGTAACGCAAACCGCCTTCGAAAGTATCGCCGCCAGTTTTGGTCGTGATGTTCACGACACCCGACAGAGCGTCACCGTACTGGGCGTCCAGACCACCGGTAACCGTGCTGATCGCCTCGACCGCGAGGGTCGAAACCTGCAGCCCCTGGCCACCGAGAGGATTGTCCACCTCCATGTCGTCGATGCGCATCGATACCTCACCCGAACGTCCGCCGCGCACGTACAGCTCACCCGCGCGCATCACGATACCGGCCTGTTTCGAAAGCGCATCGTCCACCGAATCGATGGCGTATTTCTGGAACCGCTCCGCGTCGATCTTCTGTTCCGATGTCGCACTCTTGACCTCGACCATGTACGCGGCGCCTTCGACGTCGAACGCGCCAAGGGTCTCGACGATCACGACCTTCATATCGAACGACAACTCGACGGTCTCGCCCGAACGGAGCGTGACCGTCGTTTCCTCCGGAGCGTACCCGAGATAGAGCACCTGAATGGTGTAAGTGCCAGAACGCAAGCCCGGGAAATAGAATGCGCCACCGCCGAGCGACATGGTGCCGCGCGTGGTGCCTTTGATCAAGATGTTGGCATAGTCCAAAAATTCGTTGGTCTCGTCGTCACGGACGACCCCCTGAATCGTGCCAGGCAGCTCCTGGGAAAACGCGGAACTCGCTAGGAACATCAAACCGAGACAGCAAAGACTAGCGAAGTTTATGATTCGCTGGACTCGGTGACGTCGGAGCATTCGCGAGCTCCTTTCCAAGGAAACAAGACTGGCTGAACCGAGGCCCGACAAGACCGCTTGAACCTGAAAAGTTCGTTGCGCGCTGATCCTGCCCGACTACGAAGAAAACCCGGTTTAAAACCGAGCCGCTCCCGCCCGTAGCACGGCCGCATACTCGGTTTTCGGTCCATGCCTGCAACTATCGATTGAATATAGAGATTGGCTTATGGCAAGTCAATAACTAGGTCCCCGCTACATTGGGCTGCAACCGGGCAGCGTAAATCGTGCTCCGGTGCGACTCTCACGAGGTCTGGTAACGCGCGACGGCAGGCATCGTTCGCGAGCAGGCAGCGCGGATGGTAGGGGCATCCGGCCGGCGGTGCGAGAAATGAAGGCAGCGGCACATCGACCGCCATCCTCGACGACTCATCGGCGGCCAGCGAACGGACCGATCGGCCGGTCAGCGGACCAGCCGCACCGACCGCAGCCAGCGATGGTGTCGCAGCCAGGAGTGCTCGCGTGTAGGGGTGCTGCGGCAAGGTGACGCCAGGACCGACCGGCAAGAACTCGACGATGCGGCCGAGATACATTACGGCGATGCGATGACAAAAACGCTCCAGAAGATCGAGGTCGTGGGAGATCAGTAGCAGTGCCAGTCCGCGGCGACGCTGAATGTCAGCCAGCAAACGCAACAGACGGACACGCACCGGCGCATCGAGCGCGCTGGTCGGTTCGTCGGCAATCAAGACCTGCGGTTCGAGCGCCAGGGCACGCGCGATGGCGACGCGCTGCCGCTGCCCGCCGGACATCTCGTGAACATACCGTTGCGCGATTTCCGCAGCCAATCCCACTTCTGCGAGCAGGTCGACGACCCGCCGCCACCGCTCGGTCCGTCCGGAGCGAGGCGCCACCACGGCCACCGCCTCGCCGAGGGTCGCCGCCACCTTCAGCCGCGGGTTGAGCGAACCGCCCGGATCCTGAAACACCATCTGAATACGGCGTCGGGCACGGCGTAACGAAGCACCGCGCAACGCGAGCAGATCGCTATCTTGCAAGTGCAACGTGCCCGCCGTCGGTTCGAGGAGACGGACGAGGGCACGGGCCAAGGTGGTCTTACCGCAACCGGTCTCTCCAACGAGGCCGACCGTTTCACCCGCCCGCAGACTGAGATCGACGTCTGCGACCGGTTCGATCCGCCGCTGCCGTCGCCACCAGGCGGTACCGACGCGACGGGTCACCACCAGTCCCCGCACCGTCAAGACCGATTCGCCTGCCGACGGTGGTTCAGCCGCCCGACGCTCCGAGTATGCCGCGACCATTTCCCGTGTTCGCTCGTGCTGCGGAGCTGCAAGCAGCGGCACCACCGGCCCCTCTTCGACCACCTGACCTGCGTCCATGACCGCCACGCGGTCGGCCACCTGCGGTACCACAGCCAGATCGTGTGTGATGTACAACAACGCCATTTGGCGATTCCGACGCACACGATCCAGCAGTGCGAGTACCGCGCTCTGAATCGTCACGTCGAGAGCGGTGGTCGGCTCGTCGGCGATCAACAGATCTGGGTCGCCGGCGAGAGCAGCCGCGAGCAGGACGCGCTGACACATACCGCCGCTCAGCTGGTGCGGATACCGCCGGGCAATCTGACGTGGATCGGCTAAGCAGACCTCTGCCAGCAGCGCGATCATCCGCTCCTGAGCAGCGCGGCGGTCGAGTCGGTGATGGTACCGGACGGTCTCGGCCACCTGCTCGCCGACCCGCATCACCGGGTCGAGTGCGGTCGCCGGTTCTTGCCCCATCAGCGCGATCCGGCGACCCCGAAGCGGTCGCCACGCTGCGGCCGGTCCAGCCAGCAGGTCGCTCCCTTCCCACACGATCTGGCCGGTCACCGTCGCCGCGGCCGGTAGCAATCCGAGTATGGCCAGCGCGGTCAAACTCTTGCCGGCGCCGGACGGCCCCACCAGCGCCACTGCCTGGCCAGGGCGGATGAGCAAATCGACTCCGCATACTACCTCACCTGCTCCGAGCCCCTCGTCGTCCGGGAACCGGATCCGCAAGTCGGACAGTGCCAACAGCGGCTCAAGCGTCACGTCGCTGACCTCCGGTGCGCGAGTGAGGATCCAGGTACTCCCGCAGTCCGTCGCCCAACAGGTTATAGCCCACCACGCACAGTGCAATGGCCAGACCGGGGAACGTAGCCAACCACCACCCATCGACTAGATGCCGCCGCCCTTGCTCGATCATCGCTCCCCACGAAACCGTTGGTTCCTGAGCACCGAGTCCGAGAAAACTCAGGAACGACTCCAGGAGAATGGCGTTGCCGACGCGCAGCATCGCGGTGACGATGACCAGCGGTAGCACGTGCGGCAGTAGATGACGAAGTGCCAGTTGCCACGGCGCGAGTCCCAGACCACGCGCCGCGGCAATGAAATCACGCTCCCGGAGCGAGAGCACTTCCGCACGGATCAGTCGCGCCACACTCATCCAACCAGTCAGTCCGATGACCGCCATGACCACCAGTAGCGACGGCGAGGTCAACGACACCAGTAGCAGAACGAGGAAGATGCTGGGAAACGCCAGTAACAGGTCGGTCAGCCCCATCAACAGTCGGTCGATGAACGGCTTACTCATCGCCGCGGTCATACCGACGACAGTGCCCAACACCAGTGCCACCAATACACTTACCCAGCCGACCATCAGCGAGACCCGGCTGCCGTGAACCAGACGCCGCAACACGTCCCGTCCAAGCAGATCGGTTCCGCACGGGTGCGCGGCCGACGGCGGTACCAGTTGCTGGTCCGCCGGACCGAGCGCGGCCGGATCGCCCGGCGCGATCAGATTCGCCGTCACCGCAACGACAGCCAGCGCGGTGACGATGACCAGCCCAGCCAGTAACGACGGGTGACGGCGTAGAGCCTGGATCAGGCGCCGGTCGTGGCGGCGGTGCGTCGGCCGTCCGTCGCGCGCCGCTCCATTGGCAACGGCGCCGCTCACGGCGTGCCCTCCCCGGACAGGCGTACCCGTGGATCGGCCCATCGATAGAGTAAGTCTGCCAATAGCGAACCGATCACCACCAGCGCACCGGCAATAAACGTCGTCGCCATGATCACCGGGTAGTCGCGTCCATAGATCGACTGGATGGTAACCTGCCCCATCCCCGGCCAGGCGAACACGGTCTCGACGACCACCGACGCCCCGAGCAGCGACGGCAGACTCAGCCCCAGGAGCGTGATCACCGGCAGCAAACCGTTACGTAACGCGTGTCGCCACAACAGGGTTCTGGCCGGCAACCCACGGGCGCGGGCGGCAAGGATGTAATTCTCATCCAGCGCCGAAGCCACCGAGTTGCGCACATAGCGGGCGGTGCCAACCGCGCTACCTACCGCAAGCAAACTCATCGGCAATATCAGGTGCCATAGCAAATCGAGGACGCGGCGCGGCCAGGGCATGAATGGAGCGTCAGGGCTGGCCATGCCGCCGGCGGGCAGCCAACCGAGGTACTGCGCGAAAACAAGGATCAGCATCAATCCCAACCAGAACTCGGGCAGCGAGTAAAACGACAGCCCGACGAGGTTGACGAGTCTCTCGAGCGGTCGCCCCCGTCGCCGGGCCATCCAAACACCCGCTCCGATCGCGAGGGCCATGTGCAGCACCAGCGCCGGCAACGTCAAGAGCAACGTGTTCGGTACCGCCTCGGCGATGATCTCGGTCACCGGCCGATGCTGGCGCAAGCTGTAACCGAAGTCTCCATGGAGCAAGACCGCTGACAGCCAGGTGCTGTACTGGATCAGGAGTGGACGATCGAGTCCCAATCGCGAGCGGATCAGCTGCCGGTCCCCCTGCACCAGGTCGGGGTCGTGGATCAGGTCGATCGGATCGCCCGGCACCAGGTGCAGCAAGAAGAAGACCGCCGTCAACAGGCCCAACAGGGTCAAACCGGTGGTCAACAAGCGCTTGACTACGTAGGGCATCATCGCTCCCGCTGCGGACCGATTGGAGAACGCCTTAGCCGCGCGACAGCAGGCCGCGCGGTAGGCACGTGATGGGGCATGATTCTAGGGAGCTACGTGACCGTCGGTCAAGGCGCTAGCGCGGATAAATCACGAATAATCCGCGCCAGTATCCAACGCGCGCGATTGGTCCGCCAGTCCGATCTGTTCGCAAACACGTGTCCGTGTCTCGACCCACGGCACCGTCTCGAGAGCGAAAGTCTTAGCACACGCGGCGACGAGCCGAGCGCTCCACGCACGGTAGTCAGCGGCGGTCGGTTGCAGATTCAGGAGCTGGCTCAGGTCGGTGGTCGCTGCCAGAAGCCGCGCCGTGCGGTGAGGGTCGGGATCGGCGGACCGCAGGAGCGCAGCCAGCCCGGCGTGGTCCGGACCGGTCAGGATCGAGCCGTGTTGCAGAAAACTTCCGGCGGTGCGCCGCTGAGCCGAGCCGATGAGCTTGCGGCCGGCCACCCGAATCTCGTGGCGCCCCGCCGACACGAAACAGATTTTATCGCGCATCTGTTCGCGAGATTCCCCGGCCGAAACCTCAGCCACGATACCCAGCTCGCTTAGAAACGCTAGCAGCGCCACGTTGATCCGCAGATAAGTCGCGTTCAGCGTGGCACCGAACAGATCTGAGGGCGAAGAGCCGACCACGCAATAGGTCAACTCGGCGGCGTGCAAGATCGCACGTCCACCGGTGGGCCGACGCACCAGGTCGTAGCCAGCGGCGGTCACGGCGGCGGTGTCGAAATCGTCTTCGCGCTGGTTGTAGCCGATGCTCACCGCAGCCGGCGACCAGCGGTAAAGGCGTAGGATCGGATCATCACCCGGCCGGTGCTCCGCTAGCAGGGCCGCGTCCCGCCGCATGTGGTAGGCCCCCGGTCCGGGACCGTCATCGATCACCCGCAGCTTCGCCATCGACTCTCCGGCGGTTGTTAACCACAGTTACACGGACCCAACCAACTCAAATCCGTCTGCCGCGCGGCCTGTGTCTCATTCATCCGCCCGACCGGCGTCGTGTGCGGGGCCGTAGTCAACACCTCCGCATCGTGCTCCGCCTCGCGCCGGATCGCCTCGATCACCGCCACGAATCGATCCAGGCTTTCGCGCGTCTCCGATTCGGTCGGTTCGATCATCAGCGCTTCTTCGACGATCAGCGGGAAATAAACCGTCGGCGCATGCACGCCATAATCGAGCAGACGCTTGGCGATATCGAGGGTCCGCACACCGTACGCTTCTTTCCAGCTCGTTCCACTCGCGACGAATTCGTGCAGGCAGCCTTCGGGATGATCTACCGGCAGGATGCCGCCCAGCCGCGCCAACAGGTAGTTGGCGTTCAGAACGGCGCACTCGGCAATCCGCTCGAGGCCCTCGGCACCGTTACGCAGGATGTAGGCCAGGGCGCGCAGACAGACCGCCACGTTGCCGAGATAAGCGTGGATGGCCGGACCATCGGCACCGGGTAGGCGGGTGAAGGTGAAGACGCCGTCGTGCTCGGTGATGCGCGGACCGGGTAGAAACTGCTCGAGTTCCGCGCTGACGCATATCGGCCCCGCACCGGGTCCGCCACCACCGTGGGGAGTGCTGAAGGTCTTGTGCAGGTTCAGATGCACCACATCGAAACCCATATCGCCCGGTCGCGCCTTGCCGAGGATGGCGTTCATATTCGCGCCGTCCATGTACAGACGGCCGCCGGCCTCGTGGATGACGCGGGCAACAGTCTCGATGTCGGTCTCGAACAGACCGAGGGTGTTGGGGTTGGTAATCATGATGCCGGCGGTTTTTGGCCCGACCGCCCCGCGCAGCACGTCGAGATCGATCCGTCCATCGGGCTGCGATCGGATCGTGCGCGGCTCGAGTCCGGCGGCGATCACCGAAGCCGGATTCGTACCGTGCGCGGAATCAGGGATCAGAATCTCGGTACGGTCGGGCTGGCCGGCAGACTGGTGCCGCGCGCGGATTGCGAGCATACCGAGAAACTCGCCGTGGGCACCGGCGGCGGGAATCAGACTGCAGGCCGCCAGACCGGTGATCTCGCACAGCGCTCTTTCGAGCATCTTCAGCGCGGCGAGTAGGCCTTGGACGTCCTCGACCCCCTGCTCCGGATGCAGCGCCGCAAACCCGGGCAGGCCCGCAATCTGTTCGTTGAGCCGCGGGTTGTACTTCATCGTGCAACTACCGAGGGGATACATACCGCGCTCGATGTGGTGGTTGAGATTCGATAGCAGCGTGAAGTGGCGCATCACTTCCGCTTCGGACAACGATGGTAAATCTGCGGGTGATGAGCGGCGCACCGCCGCCGGTAGCTGCGACACAAGCTGCGCGCCGTTCCAGGCCGGAAACGTCAACGCGCGCCGGCCCGCACGCCCCTTGGTGAAGATGCTCTCTTGCAGCACCGCCCCCCAACGCTGCTCGGTAGCGGCCGTGTCGGCTTTCGGTGTGCAGGCGTCCTGTCCGCTCATCGTTCGTCACTCCTGATCTGGCTCCATCACGCGCCGCAGAATTCCCGTAGCAACTCGCCATACTGGACGATCTCAGCGGCGGTGCGTTTTTCGGTGACCGCCACCAGTAAATCGCCCTCACCGCAACCGGCGAACCCGTCGAGCGGAATCCCCGCCAACACGCCGCGGGTGTGGGCAAAGGCATGAAACGCGGCCGCGGGGCGCTCCAGACGGATCACCTGTTCGTTAAAGACCGGTCCCGGGAAAGGCAACGTCACGCCCGGCACCGCGGCGATCGTCTCGCGCAGCGCGGCCGCGCGCGTCAGGTTGGCTTCCCCCAGTTCGCGTAAACCCTCGGCTCCCAACAGCGCGAGGTAGACCGTGGCCCGCAAGGCATTGAGCCCCTGGTTGGTACAGATGTTCGAGGTCGCCTTCTCGCGCCGGATGTGCTGCTCGCGCGTCTGTAACGTCAACACGTATCCCTCACGGCCCTCGGTATCGGTGGTGCGCCCGACGACTCGGCCCGGCATGCGGCGTTTCAGCGCATCGCTGCTCGCATAGAATCCGAGCAGCGGTCCGCCGTAACTGCACGGGATCCCCAGCGGCTGTGCCTCTCCCACCGCCAGATCGGCTCCATACTCACCAGGAGTCTTCAGCAGCGCCAGCGATACCGGGTTGACGACTGCTACCACCAGCGCGCCAGCGTGTCGTGCAACCTCGGCTAGCGTCTCGGTCGGTTCGATCCGGCCGAGATAATTGGGATTCTGGATCACCACCGCGGCGATACTGTCGTCCGCCAACGCCTGTAACGCGGCAACATCCGTGGTCCCGTCCGCCGCCTGCGGAGCTGTAACGATCTCGATCCCAATACCACCGAGCATGGTGGCGACCACACGCCGATAACGCGGATTGAGCAGACCGGGCAGGACGACCTTTCGGCGTCGCCGGTGTGCGGTCGCGGCCGCCAGTGCTTCGCCCAGTGCCGTGGCACCGTCGTACAGGCTGGCGTTGGCCACCGCTAACCCGGTCAGCCGCGTGATGTAGGTCTGCCACTCGTATATGGCCTGCAGCGTCCCTTGCGAGACTTCGGGCTGATAAGGGGTATACGCGGTCAGAAACTCGCTGCGTTGGACGATCGCGTCGATAGCGGCCGGAATGATCGCGTCGTAGACGCCACCACCCAGGAACGACACCAACGCATCCTGGCTGACATTGCGCGCCGCCAGCGCCGTCATAGCCCAGCGAACTTCTTCCTCGCTCTTGCCCGCCGGTAGGTCGAGTTTCCGCCCGAGCCGGACCGAGTCCGGCAACGAGACGAAAAGTTCCTCGACATCGCGCGCTCCGATCACGGCGAGCATCTCGCGCACGTCGTCTGGTGTATGGGGTGTGTAGGGCATAGGCGGTTCAGCCTCCCAGCAATCCTTCGTAGGCAGCGGCACCGAGCAGATTCTCGAACTCGCTCGGATCGGACAGCTTCACCTTCATCAGCCAACCGTCTTCCAGGGGACTCTGGTTGACCAGTTCCGGACTGTCGGCCACAGCCTCGTTGACCGCTACGATCTCACCGCTGACCGGTAAGTACAGATCGGCTACCGCCTTGACCGATTCGATGGTGCCGACAGAGTCGCCCTGGTTGAATTCGGCACCGACTTCGGGCAACTCGACAAACACCACGTCCCCTAGCTCGCCGGCAGCGTGATCGGTCACGCCGATGGTGGCGATATCGTCCTCCTGCAGAATCCACTCGTGCTCCTGGGAGTACTTACGATCGTCAGGTACCATTGCATGCTCCTGCTCGTTGTCTGCCCTGTTCAGGACAGCGTGCGCTCGGCCTCGGGATCGCCCTTGACCCGGGCCGACAAGAACGGAATCGTCACGACGTGGCAGCCGAAACGCCGCCCGCGGACCTCGACCTCCAGATCGTCCACACCAGACGTGGACGAGACCAGTGCCAGCGCCAGCGAGCGCTTGAGCGTCGGGCTGAATGTTCCGCTGGTCACCGCGCCGATCACCTCGCCACCACTCAGCACTACCGCACCCTGCCGGGCAATGGTGCGCCCCTCGATCGCTAGCCCGATCAGCCGGCGGGGCACACCGGCCGCTTTCTGCGCAATCAACGCTTCGCGACCGACGAACTGCTGTTTCTTCAGTTTCACGGCCCAGCCGATACCGGCCTCGAGCGGTGTCGTCTGCTCACTCAACTCGTGACCGTAAAGGCTGTAGCATACCTCGAAACGGAGAGTGTCGCGCGCCGCCAGCCCGATCGGTTCGATCTGCCGATCACCCCCGTGCGTAATCAATTCTTCCCACAACGGCAGCAGCGCCGCATTGGGTACGTAGAGCTCGTAGCCGTGCTCCCCCGTGTAACCGGTGCGCGAAACGATCCACTGCTCACCGTCGACCGTGCAGTTCAACGCGCTGTAAAAACGCAGTTCGTTGAAATCGTCCTGCCGGTCAGCCAGCGCCGCGAGCCGGCCTACGACCGCGCGTGAGTACGGTCCCTGTACCGCCACCAGTGACATCTCGAGGCTGCGATCCTCGATTGATACGCCGGCAACCGGTCGGCGAGATTGCAGCCAGGCGACGACCGGTACACGGTTGGCCGCGTTACACACCACCAACCACCGCGCCGCTCCGAGCCGGTAGATCAGCATGTCGTCGAGAATACCGCCAGTCTCGTTACACAAGGCGGTGTAGACTATCTTGCCCTCGGCAAGCCCCGTGACACGGTTGGTAACGAGGCCGTCGAGCCAAGTCTCCGCCGCGGATCCGGTCACGAAAATCTCGCCCATGTGCGTGATGTCGAATAGACCGACCCTCTCGCGCACGGTCGCGTGTTCGGCCAACACACCGCGGTACTGGACCGGCATTTCGTAACCGGCGAACGGCACCATCCGCGCGCCGTGCTCTCGGTGCCACCGGTTCAGTGGAGTTCGCGTTAGCTCACTCTGCTCAGACAATTCACGCTCCCGTCGAGATCCGAGGCGGATCTGAATTCGGACCGTCGTGCTCGAATTAGACCGCCCTAATTTATAGCTTCTCGCACCCGAAGCCAAGCGCTGGTCCGGCGAATCGGGCTAGCGGCCGTAAAGGCGCCGCAACATCTGCCCGGTGTACGACTTGTGCTCAGCCATGATGTCGGCAAGAGTCCCGGCCGCGACGACGGCGCCGCCCTCGCGCCCACCCTCGGGTCCAAGATCGATCACGTGATACGCGCGGCGGATAACCTCCGGATGGTGTTCGATAACCACCACGCTGTGCCCACGCTCGATCAGCTGTCCAAGTACACTCATCAGTCGATCCACGTCGCAGAAATGCAACCCGGTAGTCGGTTCATCGAGGATGTACAGGGTATGCCGGTGCCCGCCGCGTGCCAGCTCCTTGACCAACTTGATCCGCTGGGCCTCCCCGCCGCTCAACGTCGCCCCCGATTGACCCAGTCGCAAGTAGCCCAGACCGACATCGCACATCACCTGCAGGATCTTGCGGCAGGCCGGCACATTGGCCAACAGATCGCTTGCATCGTCGACTGTCATCTCGAGCAGCTGAGCAATATTGTGGCCTTTGAAATGTATCTCGAGCGTCTCGCGATCGAACCGCCGGCCGTGACATTCCTCGCAGATCACTTCCACATCGGGCAGAAAATCCATGGTGATCCGACGTAGACCCGCCCCCTCACAGGTCGGGCAACGACCGCCGGCGGTATTGAAACTGAATCGGCCCAGACCGTAGCCCCGCATCTGCGCCAGGGTTGTCTGGGCGAATATCCGACGGATATGCCCATACAGTCCCGTGTAGGTGGCCGGTGTCGAGCGCGGCGAACGGCCGATGGGCGACTGGTCCACCAGAACCACCGCCGCTAGGGCATCGTCACCGGCGAGGGTATCGAACGGCTCCGGCCGGCGTCGTGCGCCGTGCAACCGGGCGGCCAGTTCCCGATACAGCGTATCGTGGATAGCGCTGCTCTTGCCCGAACCCGACACGCCAGTGACGACGGTGAAGCGGCGCAACGGAATCGCCATCTCGATGTTCCGCAAGTTGCGGCCGCGCAGCCCTCGCATAC
>JAUVBS010000063.1 GCA_030591105.1 bacterium
CCGCCGGACGGTCTGCTGGCCATCGGCTTGGGGGGACGGCTGGGTTCGACCGTGTACGCCGACGGAGACAACCTGGCCGAGGTGGATTTCCAGGACTTTCTGCTCTTCATCGAGTGGAACGCACTGCCCTGGCTACATCTGGCCGCGGAGCTGCCCTCGCGTCACTTCAGCGGCGGACCCAGCGGTTTCGAGAGCGGATTCGGCCTGCGCGATTTCGTTGGGCGTCTGAACGTTGGACTGCCCGGTGGTAACTGGTGGCACTGGTCGCTCTTTGCCGGCGCCAATGTCCTGACTGGCAGTTCCAGCGAGGGTCTGACCGAAGGCTCGGTTTCACCCAGCACCGGCCTCGCGGTGGCTTTCCAGTTCTGGGAGCACGCTCGGGTCCCGGAGCTCCGCGTTCATCTGAACGCCGGCTACCGGTGGAACCGTAACGAGCAGGACGGTTACGGCGTGGGTCTGGGGCAAGGGTTGCAGCCGTGGTTCCCTCGCTATCAGGATAGTGCCAGTGCTGGCGGTAGCAGCAGCAACAACGATTACTTGCTGATGGCCGCGGCGATCGAATTTCGGCGCGGTACCACGTCGCTCTGGATCGAGTACACCACACACGCCATGCGTTGGGACCAGTCCGTGGCCGATCGGGAGAATCCGCGCATCTTTACCGCGGCCTTGCGCTGGGGGGTCATGACGGGCTGGGCGCTCCACGCCGCCTACGAGGTCGGTTTGCACCGGGATGATCCCGCCACGGCGTTCTGGCCCGCTTACCCCGACTTGGTCTACAACCTCGGTGTCTCGAAGCAGTTTGGGATCGGTGGGCGCGACCGCGATGCCGACGGCATCGCCGACCGCCGCGACGCGTGCCCCGAGTACCCGGAAGACTACGATGGTTTCGAAGACGAGGACGGCTGCCCGGAGTACGACAACGATCACGACGGCGTGCTGGACGCGGTCGATCTTTCACCATTCGAGGCAGAGGACCACGACGGCTGGTTCGACGACGACGGCGTACCCGATCCCGACAATGACGGCGATGGGATCCTCGATGGTGACGACCTGTGCCCCGACGTGGCAGAGGATTTCGACGGCCACGCCGACGGTGACGGTTGCCCGGACGAGTTGCGCGACCGCGACGGCGATGGGATCGACGACGCCGACGATCTCTGTCCGGACCACCCCGAGGATCGCGACGGCTTCGAGGACGACGACGGCTGCCCCGATCCCGATAACGATCTCGATGGTATCGATGACCGCGACGACGCGTGCCCGAATGAGCCCGAGGATTACGATGGCGACGCTGACGGCGACGGTTGTCCGGACGACGCAGCTCCGGACCGTCCGGCATCCGAACGGCCGGAGCCGAAAAGACCGAGTCCGGGTCAGCGGCGGTGACCGTGTCCGTCGCGCTCCCGCCGTTTGGCCGTCTCCCACGCCGTCTCGAGCTGGGCCAGTGACGCTGCCTGAAGTTGTTCGCGGCTACCGCCGAACTGTTGCTCGACCGAGTGAAAACGCCACCGGAAGCGGTGGTTGGCGCGGCGCAAGGCCAGTTCGGGTTGGACGCCGAACCAGCGGGCGAGGTTGACCACGGCGAATAGCAGGTCGCCCACTTCGTGCTCCACGGAGTCGACATGACCAGGTACCCTGTCGCCGTCGGCTGCCGCTGGCAAGTCGGGGGCGGCTGCAAGCTCAGCCGCCTCGCGCAACTCTGCCAGTTCCTCGGCGACCTTGTCCCACACTTCCGCCACCTCCGGCCAATCGAACCCGACGTCGGCGGCATTCTCCTGATAAGCAAAAGCTTGGTGCAAGGGGGCGCTGCTACTCGGTAGGTCCTTGAGCAACGATTCCCGGTCGGGGTCGACGCCTCGGGCGCGCTTCTCCGCCGCCTTGATCTCGTTCCAGCGTTCTTGGCTCTCGCCGCTGTCGCGGGCCGGCCGATCGCCAAAAACGTGGGGATGCCGCCGGATCAGCTTGGCGTTGCCTTCGCCGGCGATGTCCGCGACCGTTACCGGACATCTCTCCGACAGAATCTCGACGCAGAAGCAGAGCATGAACAGCAGGTCACTGAGCTCTTCCCGGACATTGTCGAGGTCGTCAGCCAGCGCGGCGTCGAGTAGCTCGCCGGCCTCTTCGAGCAGGTAATGGGCGGCGTTGGCCAGAGTCTGTTTACGGTCCCATGGGCAGCCGCCGGGCGCGCGCAGCGTACCGATCGTGCGAATGAGGTCTTCTATATGCTGGGCCATGTCCATATCCTCGCGGTGGTTACGGCGTGCGGCCGGCGCTGGCCGATGAAGCCGGGAGCGCTGGGCGGCGGCACCAATTCTCGTACGAATAGAATCCCAGAGTAATTGTCTTTCAGAGGAGTGCAAAGGTCGTTATGCTGTGCGATCGCTCCGATCTGTACGCCGCCGAACAAGTGGTGCCGAACGCGCGGACCGGACGCGCGGGCTGACCGCATGGGCTGGGGGCCGAAACCAGGGAGACAGACGTCGCGTTGACGGAATGGATCCGCATCCGGGGTGCACGCCAGCACAACCTCCAGAATGTCGACGTGGATATCCCCCGCGGACGACTGACGGCCGTCTCCGGGCTCTCGGGCTCGGGCAAGTCGTCACTGATCTTCGACACCCTTTACGCCGAAGGTCAGCGCTGCTACGTCGAATCGCTCTCGACCTACGCCCGTCAGTTCCTCGCCAAGCTGCCCAAACCGGACGTCGACTGGATCGACGGTATCGGTCCGGCCATCGCCATCGAGCAACGCAACGCGGTGACGAGCGGCCGTTCGACCGTCGGCACCGTCACCGAGATCAATGACTATCTACGGGTGTTGTTCGCCCGGGTCGGACGGATCCATTGTCCCGACTGCCAGCAGCCGGTAAGCCGCGAATCGGCGGCCTCGATCTGGCGACACGTGCGCCGTGAGTGGCCGCAGCAGACGCCGTTGCTGGTGGTCTATCCGCTGGAGATCACCGGTGCCGCGGCCGCCAACGGCTGGACCGAGCCGTTACTGGCGCAGGGGTTCGTACGTGTCGTCGTACGCGGTGAGGTGATCCGTCTCGATACCGCGGACGGCGCCAGCGTTCCGCCGCCACGGCAAGGCGAGACCGTCGAGGTCGTCGTCGATCGGTTGAAGCTCCGCCAACGCGCCCGTGCCCGTTTCGTCGAAGCGGTCGAACTCTGTTTTCAGCAGTCATGTGGGTGGTGCGGCATCCGTCGGCAGGATGATCCCGCGCGGTTGGATTTTTCGTCGGATCTGAGGTGCAACTCGTGCGACCGTCTCTTTCCCGAACCGAGTCCACAGCTGTTCTCGTTCAACTCGCCCGAAGGAGCCTGTCCGGCGTGCAACGGTTTTGGTAACCGACTCGAGTTCGACGAGGCGAGGATCGTGCCCGACACCGGTTTGAGCGTGCGCGACGGAACGATCAAGCCGTGGAGTACCGCGAGTTTTGCCCGGCAGCAGGCCGGTCTGCTGCGTTACTGTACGCGTGTCGGGATCGCGACCGACGTTCCGTTTGCGCGACTGAGCCGTAAGCAACAACTGCAGTTGCTCGAAGGCCGCGACCGTGGTTACGAGGGTGTCGTCCCCTACCTGGAGAAGATGCGCCGGGAGATGAAGAAGGCGCACCATCGCTTCTTCACCCGGCGTTTCATGGGCGATACGATCTGCCGTTCGTGCCGCGGCAGTCGTCTGCGTGCCGAAGCGCTCGCGGTGCGTGTGGGCGGGCTGGATCTGGGCCAGATCGGCCGCCTGGCGGTTACCGAGGCGCTGGCCAAGGTGGCGGCGCTGCGTCTCGGCAAAGCCGCCGCCGTCCTGGCGGGTCAGGTGCGTCTGGAGATCGAACACCGCTTGCGTTTCCTGACCGACGTGGGGCTCGGTTATCTGACACTCGATCGTTTGACGCGGACCCTCTCGGGCGGTGAAGCACAGCGTATCCACCTGGCCAACGCCCTCGGTTCGCGGCTGGTCGACACGCTCTACGTGTTGGATGAACCGACCGCCGGTCTGCATCCGGCCGACGTCGATCGTCTGATCGCGACTTTACGCGGTCTGGTGAGCGGCGGTAACAGCGTGATCGTCATTGAACACGATCTGTCGCTGCTCCGTGCGGCCGAGCACTTCGTCGAGTTGGGCCCGGCCGCCGGCATCGCAGGCGGCCGGATCGTCTATCAGGGGTCGCTTGACGACGCGTTGACCACGGCGGATACGCTCACTGTTCGCTATCTGCGTGGTGACGAAGTCCTACGCGCGAGGCCGCGCCGACCGCGCACCGACCGTCCGGGTCAGTTGCGGGTCAAGTCCGCGCGTCTGCACAACCTGCGTAACATCGACGTGCGCATTCCGCTCGGTCGCTTCGTGGCACTGACCGGCGTTTCCGGCTCCGGCAAGAGCAGCCTGATGAACGGTTGCCTGCACGCCGGATTGACCGGCCAGGTGCTCGGCGGCCTGGGCCGCGCGAGTCCGTTCACGAACATCAACGGTGGCCACGCCATCGCCAAGGTGGTCCGCGTCGATCAAGCGCCCATCGGCAAGACCAGTCGTTCGAACCCGGCCACCTATCTGCAGGTTCTCGCCCCGGTTCGCGAGCTGTACGCGGCGACGAAAGAAGCGGTCGCGCACGGCTTTGCCCCTGGCCGGTTCAGATTCAACACCGCCGGTGGACGCTGCACGACGTGTCAAGGCCTCGGTTACCACCGCGTCGAGATGCAGTTCATGGCGGACATCGAAGTGCCGTGCGAGGATTGTGGTGGCAGTCGCTTCAGCCCCCAGACCCTCGAGATCCGCTACCGCGGACGCAACATAGCCGAGGTGCTCGAACTGACGGTGGATGAGGCTCTACAGTTTTTCGGCGCGAAAGCGGCGATCACCGATCGGCTGTGGATTATGAAGAAGGTGGGCCTTGGCTATCTTACCCTCGGGCAGCCGGCACCGACTCTCTCGGGTGGGGAGAGCCAGCGCTTGAAGATCGCACGCGAGTTGACGGCAGCGGCGAACAAGAGCAATCTCTATCTGCTCGACGAACCGACCACGGGTCTGCACGTGGACGATGTGAAGGTATTGGTCAAAGTCTTGCACGAGTTGGTCGATCGTCGGCACACCGTCATGGTCATCGAGCATAACGTCGATCTAATCGCCCAGGCCGACTGGGTGATCGATCTCGGGCCCGGTGGTGGTGCGGACGGCGGTCGGCTGATAGCCCAGGGAACGCCGGCCGAGGTGGCGCAGTGCGCCGGCTCGGTGACCGGACGCTATCTCGCCGCCTGGTACAAGCGTGCCGCCGGCGGTGTCAGAAAGGGGAAGTGATGCGGGTGCTGGTCACCGGCGGTGCCGGATACATCGGGAGTGTCACGACGGCCCAGCTGCTCGCCGCCGGATTCGAAGTCGAGATCCTCGACGACTTGAGCAGTGGCCACCGCGCGGCTCTGCCGCCGGCAGCGCTCTTTCACACCGGCAGCCTGCTCGAACCCGCTACACTCGACCGCGTGTTCGCCCGTCGGTTCGATGCGGTCGTTCATTTCGCGGCTCACAGCCTCGTCGGCGAGTCGATGACCGATCCGTTGAAGTATTACCACAACAACGTGACCGGCACGTTGGCGCTGATCGATCGGGTCGCCGCCGGCGGTGCCGACCGTTTCGTTTTCTCCTCCTCGGCCGCTGTCTACGGCGAACCTGAAATATCGCCCGTCACCGAACAGGCGGCCGTCGTCCCGATCAATCCCTACGGCCGTACCAAGCTGGTCATGGAGTGGGCGTTGGCCGACACGGCTCGTAGCGCGGGTTTTGCGGCGGTCGCTTTGCGGTATTTCAACGCCGCCGGAGCGGTTGGCGACCTGGGAGAGGATCACACGCCCGAGACCCATCTGATCCCACGACTACTCCGCTCATTGCTCGATCCTGAGCTGACATTCGCCGTCTTCGGCGACGACTACCCTACCCCCGACGGGACCTGTATCCGGGACTACATCCACGTGCAGGATCTCGCCGAAGCCCACCTCGCGGCGTTGCTGTGGGCCGACGCGCCGGGTCTGACGGCGATCAACCTGGGTAGCGGTCACGGGCATTCGGTGAGCGAGGTCATCGCCGCAGCGACCGCGGCGACTGGACGTGACATCGCTCCGACGACCGTGCCGCGGCGGTCGGGCGATCCGGCACGACTCGTGGCTTCCAACGAACTCGCGCTCCAACTTCTCCGGTGGCGGCCCCAGCGAGATCTGGCGGAGATCTTACGCGATGCGTGGCGCTGGCACCGTCGCCATCCTCACGGGCACAGCTAGCCGATAGTGGCATATGGTTTGCAGCTTGCATGATGATTGGGGGGTAAGGTTGCGAGCTTGAGCGAGCAAACCCTTTGCGACTAAAGTGGTTTGACGGATTTTCCGTCGCGGGACCATGGTCGGCAGGAGAAAAAAATGCCCACCGGCCTGAGGAGTTTTTTCGGCTCCCGGCTTTCGACATCAGGCGATCCCGGTCGCCCTGCGGCCATCAAATCGCTCGCCGTACTGCTGCGTACGCGTACGCTGGCCGGCCGGGCGCGGCTGATCACCCGTTTGCTGTCACCGCGAGTATTCGAACTGGTCGTGACCGGTACCGCGGTGCCGGACAGCACCGGGTTCGGCGTGGATCTGCTCGCCGTCGGTGGTCGCGACGGTGATCGGGTACTTCTGAGCGAGGCGCTAGCGAAGCGGAGCGGTCCGTTGTCTGGGTTAGCGACGGCCAGACCGTTCTGGATCTCGTTACGTGATGATCAATTCCAATACGGCGCCGCATTCCTGCGCAAGTTCAATTTGACGTGGTGCCTGTTGCTGCCGTGGCCGGGAGATCCCGATCCGGTAGGCACGCCGTTTCTACTGGTGGGCGGCCGTGGCGAATGGGGACTGACCGACGCACCTCTGGCCGAGATCTCAGAGGCCTGGTCGCTGCTCGAGGTCGTGTTCGGCGATCCGAAGCTGCCGCTGGATGCGTTGGCGAGGAACGAGTATCAGCAAAGACTCTGGCGGTCCGCGCCGTCGGCGTTGGTCATCGTCAACGACGACGAAGTGGTGGCGGTCAACGAGACAGCCGGGCGCCTCCTGAGCGAGAGCGTAGGACGCGGTAACGGCGCCTGGCGTCTGTGGCTCGCCGCCTCGGCACGTCGGCTGGTGGCAGCCACTCGCGACTGCGAGATTCTGCCGGCGACACCGACCCGCGATCGCAGTCTGGAGATCCGGGTCGGCGAACCGGTGGGTCGATCCCGTCTGCGGGTCGTCGCGGTGCGCGATGCGACCGCCGAGGTGGCGGCCGACAGTCGTCAGGCCGAGACCATCAGCACGCTCAGCCACGAATTGCGCACACCGCTGACCTCGCTCAAGAACGGTGTGGATCTCGTGCTCGGCGGCGACGCTGGCCCGTTGACGGCGGAACAACAGCGGCTACTCGCGCTGGGCAGCCGCAATATCGAGCGGCTCGAGCGTCTGATCACCGATCTGCTCGACGCCTCGCGAGCCGACGCGGGTCGCTTGCGCTTGAACCGCAGACCACTGGATCTGGCGCCGCTTCTACGCGAGGCCCTCGAGACCTTTACCCTGGCGGTCCGGCAGCGCAATCTGACCGTGGACGACTCCGGCATTCCGGAGACGTTCACCGCCCACGTGGACGGTGACAAGGTCGTGCAAATGCTCCACAACGTCGTGGGCAATGCGATGAAGTACACCGACGACGGCGGGTTCGTGCGCGTCTGGGTCCAGGAGCGCGGTGGGTCGGTGCCGCCCGAAGCTGTCTGGTTGGCGGATCAATTCTTCTTGCCGTTGCGCACCTTTTCTCTGGTGGTCGAAGACAACGGCCGCGGCATGGACGAGAGCGCGCAACAGCACGTCTTCGAACCGTTCAACCGCGGCGATGAGGAACAGAGCCAGCGGCTACCCGGGGCCGGGCTCGGACTGCACATCACCAAGAGTCTCGTCGAGATCCACGGCGGCAACATCCGTCTGACCAGCCAACCGGGTCTCGGCACCACGGTCTGGATCGTGTTACCGCGCGATCCCGACTCCGAACGGGTCCTGGCCGTGAGCCGCGTCTTGGGCGCGGCGGCAGCCAACATCGGAGCGGCGGACTTGCAGATGGTGGCACTCGATCTACGGCGGCCGGACGATCGGATCGACCCTGCTGGGCTGGAGCGTGCCGGCGAGTTCGCTCGGCGTTTCCTGGTACAGCGCGCGGAGGCTGACCTGGATTACCGCGGCTCCGTACAGGATGATTGGGCCGCCTATCAGACCTGTTTCGAGGAGCTTACGCACGGTCTCTGGGTCGGAATATTCCCCACCACGGACGGTCTCGAGGCGGCGTGGGATATAGAAACTGCGGGGACGGACTGTCCCGAACTTCTGGTCGGTAGCCGCTGGGCGGTTATCGGTTGGCCGAAACCAGACCCGGCAGCGGCCGGCAATACCGCGCCGTCGATTCGGAGTTCAAGGCTACGGCACCGGATGCCGATCGATTGAGTCACTGGGATGGCGATCCCACATCTGGAGGCACGCGCATGGAACGGTCGCTGAAGATCCTCGTCGTCGATGACGAGCCCGATATCCTGGAGACCCTCGAATACAGTCTGGCGATGCACGGACTCGAAGTGGCCACGGCCTGCGACGGGCTCGAGGCGCTGGAGAAGGCCAAGCGTAGGCCGCCGGATTTCATGATCCTCGATGTCATGCTGCCGGGCTGTAACGGCTACGAAGTCAGCCGTCTGCTCAAGGAGTGGATGGACACCGACCCCAACGCGGTGCGGTTCCCGATCATGCTGCTCACTGCCCGCAAGGTCGATACCGAAGAACGCGAGCGATTCATCGCCACCTGGTCGCGCGCCGACGCGTGTATGTACAAGCCGTTCGAGACCCGGGAGGTTCTCACGCACATCCAGGATCTGACCGGACACAACGTGTCG
>JAUVBS010000328.1 GCA_030591105.1 bacterium
AGTATCGAACTGACGGTCAAGTCGACCGAACCGGACAACCCGTGTTACGTCTACGATCCGCGGACCGGTCAGGTGAACGATGGTTTTACCGGAGACGGTCCGGTGGTGATGGCGGTGGACAATTTGCCGTGTGAGTTGCCGCGCGAGTCTTCGCAACACTTCGGCACGCTGCTGCGCGGCCTGGTGCCCGAGCTGGCGGCGTGTGGCTGGCGCGCCGACTTCGCCCAACTCGACTTGCCCGGTCATTTGAAGCGCGCGGTCATCGTGCATCACGGAGAGTTGACACCCGATTTCGCCTATTTGCAGGAGTACCTCGATACGTAGTTTGCACCTGGGTGAACCACCGCCGCAGGCGGCCAGCGACAGGAGACGTCGATGAAGAAAGTATTGGTGCTCGGAGCCGGTCTGGTGGCGCGTCCGCTGGTCCGTTACCTGCTGGACAAGGGATACTTCGTCACCTGCGCCAGCCGGACCGTGAGCAAGGCCGAGAAGCTGGTCGACGGGCACGAGAACGGCGCGGCGTACCCGCTCGATCTGCAGGATGAAGCCGCGATGGTCGCGTTCATCAAGGAGCACGACTTGACGGTCAGTCTCGTGCCGCCGGACTTCCACACCCTGGTGGCCTCGCGTTGCATCGAGCAGCGCAAGCCGATGGTCACCACCAGCTACGTCTCCGTCGAGATGTCCGCGCTCGACGGCCCCGCGCGCACCGCCGGTGTGACCGTCCTGAACGAGATCGGCGTCGATCCCGGCATCGACCACATGTCGGCCATGCGCATCATCGACGATGTGAAGGGCCGCGGCGGGAAGATCGTCGCGTTCAAGTCTTACTGCGGTGGTCTGCCGGCTCCCGAGGACAACGACAATCCGTTCGGTTACAAGTTTTCCTGGGCCCCGCGTGGTGTGCTGCTGGCCAGCCGTAACGGCGCGGAGTACCTCGACGGCGGCCGCAAGGTCACCGTTCCGCCCGAGCGGTTGTTCCGCGACATGCACTTGCTGGAGGTCGAGGGCTTCGGCGACTTCGAGGCTTACCCCAACCGGGATTCGACCAGCTACCAGGGGGTGTACGGGCTCGAAGGGATCGCGACCTTGTTCCGCGGCACTCTGCGCAATATGGGCTGGTGCGATACCATCTACAATTTCCGCCGCCTCGGCCTGCTCGAGCTGGAGGAGAGCGACGTCGCCGGCCAGACGTATGCCGACTGGATGCGCGCGCTGATCGGCGCCGGTCCCGAAGACGATCTGCGCGTCGTCGCCGCGGCGAAGCTAGGCCTGCCTCCGGACGCGCTACCGGTCTGGAACATGCACTGGTTGGGGTTGATGAGCGACCGCCGGTTCGAGGTCGACCGGATCAGCCCGCTCGATGCGGTCGGTAACTTGATGTTCGAGAAACTTGCTTACCATGACAACGAGCGCGACCTGATCGTGCTCTACCACGACTTCCAGGCTGAATTCGACGGCGGTAAGCGGGAGCGGATTACCGCGCAGTTGATCGATTTCGGCATTGCTGGCGGTGATTCGTCCATGTCGCGGACGGTCTCGCTGCCGGCGGCAATCGGCGTGCACATGATTCTACAGGGCAAGATAACCACGGCCGGCGTGCTACGTCCGGTCACTCCCGAGATTTACAACCCGGTGCTCGACGAGCTGCAGAAGCTCGGTATCGAGTGTAAGGAAGCGACCGAGACTTACTAAACAGGAGGCGAACCGCAGATGGCCAAGATGAGCAAGAAAAAGATCTTCAAGGCGCTGGGCTTGGTTACCAAGCAGAAGGGTGCCAATTACGGCGGCGAGTGGTTTGCCACGAGCAAGCAACTACTAGAGGTTCGCAGCCCGACCAGCGGTCAGTTGCTGGCGACGGTCGAGCAAGCCGGCGCGCGGGACTACACGCGGGTCATGCAGCAGTCGCAAAAGGCGTTCGTGGCTTGGCGAGCGAGACCGGCGCCCAAGCGTGGCGAGATCGTCCGGCAGGTCGGCGAAGCGTTACGAGAGAAAAAGGATGCCCTCGGGGCGCTGGTCTCGCTGGAAATGGGTAAGATTCTGACCGAGGGTCTGGGTGAGGTGCAGGAGATGATCGACATCTGCGACTTCGCCGTGGGCCAGAGCCGCTTCTTGTCGGGCCCGACGCTGCAGAGCGAGCGGCCCGACCACCGCATGATGGAGCAGTGGCATCCGCTCGGTACTGTCGGCGTGATCAGCGCGTTCAACTTCCCGGTGGCGGTCTGGGCGTGGAACACCGCGCTGGCCTGGATCTGTGGTGATACGGCCCTGTGGAAGCCGTCGAGCAAGGCGCCGCTCTGCGGTGTCGCCTGCCAGAACATCGTCAACGAGGTGTTCAAGCGGAACAAGCTGCCGATGGGGATCAGCGCGGTGGTGATCGGCCGCGGATCGACCATCGGCGAGAAGTTGATCGGCGACAAGCGCATCCCGCTGGTCAGCGCCACCGGTTCGACCCGCATGGGCAAGCGGATCGGCGAGGTGGTCGGCGCGCGGCTAGGCCGTACGATTCTGGAGCTGGGCGGCAACAACGCCTTGATCATCTCGGACAAGGCCGACCTGACCGGTGCGCTGGCGAGTTCGTTCTTCGGCGCCGTCGGCACCGCCGGCCAGCGCTGCACATCGACCCGCCGACTGATCATCCACGAGAAGGTCTACGACACCTTCATCAAGAAGCTGATCGCCAACTACAAGAAGGTGCGGATCGGCGATCCGTTGGACCCGCAGACCTTGATGGGGCCGTTGATCGACGAGGGCGCGGTCAAGGAGTACGAGAACGCCATCACCGCGGCCAAGGCGCAGGGTGGTAAGGTGCTCTACGGGGCGAAGGTGCTCACACCGCCGTTCGGACGGCGCACGTTCGTGCTACCGACGATCATCGCCATCGAGAACTCGGCGGAGATCGTCCAGCACGAGACTTTCGCGCCGATCCTGTACGTCATGAAGTACCGCCAGATCGAAGAGGCGTTCAGACTGCACAACGACGTACCGCAGGGTCTTTCCTCGGGGATCTACAGCGACAGCGTGGCCGAGGCCGAGGCGTTCTTGAGCTACTTGGGCTCGGACTGCGGTATTGCCAATGTCAACATCGGCACCAGCGGTGCGGAGATCGGCGGTGCCTTCGGCGGCGAGAAGGAGACTGGCGGTGGCCGCGAGTCGGGTTCCGACTCCTGGAAGGCTTATATGCGGCGGCAGACCAACACCATCAACTGGGGTGGCCAGGTCCATCTGGCCCAGGGGGTGGAGTTCCAGAGCTAGCGTTGCCTGGCCGTCGAGGCTGCGCGACGCCATTCTACTGCCGTGACGCTCCTACTGGGTTGCCCCGCCGTCTCGTGACGGCGGGGCAACTTCGGTTGCGAGGCAGATGACCGCGGCTGCTGTCGTTTGACGTTGTCCGGATCGCCGGGTATGATCCGCCGACACGGC
>JAUVBS010000404.1 GCA_030591105.1 bacterium
CCGACGCGCCCGACGTGCCCGACGCGCCCGACGTGCCCGACGCGCCCGACGTGCCCAACACTCCCGATATCGTGATCGACGCCATCGATAGCCTCAACCCGAAGGTCACGCTCCTGACGTACTGTGTGCAGGAACAGCTAACAGTGCTCAGCAGCATGGGGGCCGCGGGCCGCCGCGATCCGACGCGGGTCCGCGTCGCCGATCTCGCCGACACCCGCCGTTGTCCGCTGGCGCGGCAGGTGCGCAAACGGTTGCGGCGCCGCGGCGTCGACGGTGGCATTACCTGCGTCTTCTCCACAGAACCGCCGGCGCCGCCGCGCGAACCGGATCTGGGCGACCGTACCTACGACCGCGGTCGGGTGCGCAACCGCTTGCCGAGTCAGATGAGCCTGCCGGGTATTTTTGGTTATACTCTGGCTTCGTTGGCGCTGGACTGGTTGGCCGGCGGGAACTGATGCGGGCCCCGGCGTGTTCTGGTCGGCAAACCATGGTATACTGAGTCCGCTGGCCCCGGAACCCCGCGCCGAGAAATGGAGCTAGAAATGATACGCCGCCACGGTTTGACCGCGCTGCTCTCAGTGGTTTTGGCTCTGTTCGCGATGGTCATCCTGACTGGTTGCGAGGACGAGACGGGACCGCTGGTCCGTACCGGCACGCTGGTCGGTGTGGTGCGCGACTCGGCCGGCGCCTACGTGGGCGGCGTTGCCGTCGGTGTGATCTACGACGTGCCGACCCCTCCGGTCGCGAAGGCCGTGGGTCCGATCGTCGATCCGATCGTCGATCCGATCATCGTCCCGCCAGGACTGCGTCCGCTCGATACGATCTGGCCGGTCGAGGGGCTTTACGTCGAACAGAATTTCCCCAATCCTTTCGCAGAGCAGACAACTCTGCGCTTCGGTTTGCCCGATAGCGGCGTGGTGAACCTCTCGCTGCTCGATGTGATGGGCGAGCCGGTGGCCACGTTGGTCGACTCGTCCCTCGCGGCGGGGCTCTACGAATACGACTGGTTGGCTCAGAGCAGCCCGGCGCTGCCCAACGGTTACGCGCTGGCGCTGCTGCAGTTATCGGTCGGCGAGACCGTCCGGACGGCGTACCTGTACGGGATGCTGCACAACGCCGACGATCCGCAGGCGCGGGCGCCCAACGAACGTACCGACACCGCCGGCGAGTTCACCCTCCCGCTCGCCGTAGTTGCTTCGGGTATCAGAATCCCGCTGGCGACGATAGAAGGACCCGAAGTCGTCGGCCACTTCACGGTGCCGGACCACCTGCGCGTGGAGATCGAGAACGAAGGTCTTACGAACGATATATCGGTACAACTCAACGATATGTCGGCGTGGTACTACCTGGAGTTTCTCTTGCCCTGACGGGCTGTTGTAATTCATGCCCCGAATCGGCCTGGCCCCTCGGTCCGGCAGCGACGAGAACCCCCCGGGGGGTCTTTTTCAGGCCGGCGGCAGCAACTTCGCATCATGACCACGCCCGAGACCGCAGCGAACATCTCGTTGCGGTCGCCACTGCCGCCGGGATCGAAAAACGGGACCGAGGTCGATGACCCCGGTCCCCTGTGTAAGGCAGGCGCAGCGCCCGCAGACCAGCCCTCGCTTCAAAACGAGTTCTAGCCCTGGAAGTTCTTTGCCACGAAGTCCCAGTTGACCAGGTTCCACCAGTTCTCGAGATACTTCGGCCGCGCGTTACGGGTGTCGATGTAGTAGGCGTGTTCCCAGACGTCGCAGGTCAACAGCGGCTTCGTATCGCCGGTCAGCGGCGTCGCCGCGTTACCCGTGCTGACGACGTCGACCCCGCCGTCGGTCGTCTGGACCAGCCAGGCCCATCCCGAACCGAAGGTCGTCACGGCGGTCTTGGTGAACTCTTCCTTGAACACTTCGAAGTTACCGAACTTCGACTCGATGGCGGCCGCCACCGCACCGCTCGGCGCGCCACCACCGCCCTTGACCATGCCCCCGAAATAGAAGGTATGGTTCCAGATCTGGGCGGCGTTGTTGAAGATACCGCCGCTGGCGCCGCGTATGATCTCGACCAGGTCCTGATCGGCGAACTCCGTGTCCTTGATCAGATTGTTCAGGTTGGTCACGTACGCCGCGTGGTGCTTGTCGTGGTGATAGTCGAGGGTCTCGCGCGAGATGTATGGCTCCAGGGCGTCATAATCGTAGGGGAGAGATGGTAATTCGTGCGCCATCGGTGGCTCCTTTGTGTCGATCGGTGCGATCAGTGGTCTGGTTTTCAGTTACGTCGGCACATGATACACCATCGGTCGCAACCTGCCAGCGACGGGCAGCGGGCTGCTCCGGTGTCGGGAGTGGTCGCCGGCGGGTCGCCGGCAACGAGCCGCCGACTAGTCTTCCGCACCGCGCTACCGATTACTCTTCCGCACGGCGTGAATACCATGTAGAGTGCGCGGGTAGCCAGGTCAGAAAGCAGGTAGCGAGGGGTTCACCGGCCAGCCGGTAGAGAGGTGTGTGACCATGAGCAATGCGAATAATTTCGGGGACGATGCCAAAATCCCCGAGATCAGGTTACCGAAGTTTTCGCCACGGGCGGTACGTGCGGCGGTCGTCGTCGTGCTGCTCGGGCTCTTCGCGCTGACGAGTTTCTATACGGTCGCTCCGGAGGAGACCGGTCTCGAGTTGCGCTTCGGCAGGTTCGTCCGCGCCACCGATCCCGGCGTGCACTTCAAGATTCCGTTCGGGGTCGAGCGCGTGATCAAGGTAGC
>JAUVBS010000132.1 GCA_030591105.1 bacterium
ACCAACGACCAGTTCCTGGCCGCCATGAACGCCTAGCACGGCATCGAGGACAAATAATTTGCTCTTTGGCCGCCGAATCACTATCTAGTGGGCTGTTCACCGTGCATTGGCATGCAATAGAGGTGTGAGTAATGAAGAAGGGCATCCATCCCAAGTACGTGGACTGCGAAATCACCTGCCTATGCGGCAACGTGATCAACACCCGCTCCACCATTGATAAGATCAACGTGGAGATCTGCTCCGCCTGCCACCCGTTCTATACGGGCCAGCAGAAGATCGTCGATACGGCGGGCCGCGTGGAGCGTTTCCGTCGGCGGTACGAGGGTGTCAAATACAGCGGTGACAAGTAAACTGCCGCTGAAGTCCGGGGTGTAGCGCCCCGACCGATGTCGATACGACTGACGAGGGTGCTGGGTGGCTGCGCAACCGGTGCCCTCGCTTTTTTTTCCGGAAACGAATCGACCCCTGGCTGCCGCCCTTGTGGCCGCCGCCAGAGACGTGGCTCGGCGTTTCCGGTCGCCGTGCACGGCAGCCATAACTGACGAGGAGCAGCATGACCGAGTCTATCCGTACCCAGCACGACGCGGCGCCTGCGCCCGCGCCCGCGCCCGAGAACGATCCCGGCGAGCTCGATCTGGCTGTGGGTGGCCAGGCTGTCATCGAGGGGGTGATGATGCGCAGCCCGACCGCCATCGCCACGGCGGTACGGATCCCCGACGGCCGGATCGTGATCCGCAAGAAGCCGTTCCGCAGCGTGGTGCGCCGCTTCAGCTTCTTGAACATCCCGATCTTGCGCGGCGGTATCCACCTGATCGAATCCCTCGGTCTGGGCATCGACGCTTTGATGTTCTCCGCCGATCAGGCGATCAGCGAGGAACGCGTCTCCGCCGAGCAGAGTCGTTTGCGCGACACGCTGATGATGTGGGGCACCGTGGTCTTCGCCTTCGCCCTGAGCCTGGGCCTGTTCTTCTACCTGCCTCTGGTCATGACCGATTTACTGGGGATCAAGCACAACGTCTGGTTCAACGTGGTCGATGGCATCATCCGTGTCGTGTTGTTCTTCCTTTACCTGTGGGGAATCAGCAAGTTGCCGGACATGGCACGGGTGTTCGAATATCACGGGGCCGAACACAAGTCGATCCATGCTTTCGAACACGGCCGGGATCTGACTCCCGACGGTGCGCGCCCGTTCACCACGCTGCACCCCCGGTGCGGGACCAGCTTCCTGTTCTTCGTGATGCTGATCTCCATCGTGGTCTTCGTTTTCGTCGGCAGACCGGAGTCGATCGCCGAGCGACTCCAACGCCTCGCGTTCATACCGTTGATCGGAGGCTTGGCCTACGAAGCGATCAAGCTATCGGGCCGGTACGGCGACTCCAAATGGCTGAAACCGCTGGTCTGGCCCGGGCTGATGCTGCAGAAGATCACGACCAGTGAACCCGATGACGAGCAGCTGGAGATCGGCATGGCGGCTCTCAAGGCTGTGCTTACCCCCGAGGTGGAGCGATTCAAGCCCCGCGTGTACTACGATCTACCGGCTTCGGAATGGCAAGATGACGATCCCAACGCAGCGGCTGCTGACACAGCGACTACCGACGCCGCCGCGGACGTCGCGGCCGACGGCTCGGACGCCGCCGCGGGCTCTGTCGACCGACCCACTGGAGAAGAGGCGTGAAGGGGAATCTCGAAACGTTACGAGTGCGCTACGGCGAACTCGGCGAACAACTCAGCGATCCGGCCACGTTGCAAGATCAGAAACGCTACCGGGAGCTGGCCCGCAGCCACCGGTACGTCCAAAAACAGCTCGAGATCGGTGAGCGTTGGTACGCGTTAAAGACCCAGGTGGAGAATAACCGCGAGCTGCTAGCCGGCGAGAAAGACGCCGAGATGGTCGCGATGATCAAGGAAGAGCTCGAAGCGCTCGCACCGCAGCTAGCTGCCGCCGCCGAGCAGTTCGAAGCGGCGCTGTTGCCCCGCGATCCCAACGACGAGCGCAATGCGGTGCTCGAAGTGCGCGCCGGTACCGGCGGTAACGAAGCGGCCCTGTTCGCCGAGGAAATCGCCCGTATGTATATCCGTTTCGCCGAACGGCGCGGCTGGAAAACCGAGCTGGTCGACGTGACCGAAGGTACCGCCGGGGGCATGAAGGAAGTGATCTACAACGTCAAGGGCGATGGCGCCTTCGGCATCCTGCGTTGGGAGAGCGGCGTGCACCGCGTCCAGCGGGTACCGGCCACCGAGAGCCAGGGTCGCATCCATACCTCTGCCGTGACCGTTGCGATACTGCCGGAAGCGGAAGAGGTCGACCTCGCCATCGACGAGAACGATCTACGTATCGATGTTTTCCGCGCCAGCGGTCCGGGTGGGCAGTCGGTCAACACCACCGACTCGGCCGTACGCATCACCCACGTGCCGTCGGGGCTGGTCGTCCAGTGCCAAGACGAGAAGTCGCAACACAAGAACAAGGCCAAGGCGATGGTGGTGTTGCGTTCGCGGCTGATGGAGCGGGCTCTCCGCGAACAGGAAGCGAAGGTCGCGGCCGAACGCCGCAGCCAGATCGGCACCGGCGACCGTAGCCAGAAGATCCGTACCTACAATTTCCCCCAGAGCCGCGTAACCGACCACCGCATAGGGTTGACCGTCCATAGCCTCGATGCCATCATGGCGGGAGAACTCGACGAGGTCGTGGCCGCGATCCAGGATTACCGGCGCCGGGAAGCCCTGGCCGCACGCCGCGTTGAGTCCTAATCCGGATTATTCATCAGTTGTCCGGGTTGAGCGCCGCGTCCGGCGCGAGCGATTCGGCACCGCCGCTGAGTGTCCGGTGCCTGCACACCGAACGTCGCCGGGAGCCATGGCCGCACAACTCAAGACGGTCCGGCAGTTGATCCGGGTCACGACGACGTACTTCGAGGAGAAGGGCGTCGAGTCAGCACGGCTCAACGCCGAGCGCCTGCTCGCCGACGCGCTCGGGTTGTCGCGCCTGGAGCTCTACTTCCAACACGACCGGCCGGTGGTGGGTGCCGAACTCGCGCGTTACCGTGACTACGTGCGACTACGTGCGACCGGTGTGCCGCTGCAGACCATCCTCGGCGAGACCGAGTTCTATTCGCGCCCATTCAAGGTCGAAGCCGGTGTATTCGTACCGCGGCCGGAGACCGAACGGCTCGTCGAGGTGGCGATCAGCCTGCTGACACCGCCGGATCACCGTTTGCTGGCACCGGTGGCGGTGGAAGTCGGTTGCGGTACGGGGGTGATCGCGGTAACCCTGGCGGTGGAGATTCCGCAGCTGGAGGTGTACGCCACCGACGTCGATTCCGGAGCGGTGGCTCTCGGTAATCACAACGCACACCGGCACGGCGTGACCGCGCGCGTCCACTGCCTGGTGGGTAATCGCTTCGACCCGCTGCCGCAGCGGTTGCACGAGGGGGTCGATCTACTGGTGAGCAACCCGCCGTATATCCGCCGTGCGGAGATCGACGGCTTACCGGTGGAGGTGGCACAGCATGATCCGCACGCGGCACTCGACGGCGGCGAGGATGGCTTGATCTTCTACCGCGCGTTGGCCGCGGGCGCGGTGCACTGGCTGCGTCCGGGTGGCCATTTGGCGGTGGAGATCGGTGCGGATCAGGCGCCAGAGGTCACCGATATCTTGACGCGGTCGGGAGCCGAAGATCTCGCCGTGACCGAAGACTACGCCGGACTACCGCGGGTGCTCACCGCGCGGTTCGGACGCGGTCAGGACGGGACCTGAACCGGCCGTTTTCGGATCGGCAACACAAGTCATGAATGACCCGGGCTAGACCCGGATCGAGAGCAAAGGCGACGACGTGGATCGTTTCATCATCGAAGGTCCGACCCGTCTCGAAGGCGACGTCGAGATCGGCGGCGCCAAGAATGCCGTCTTGCCGCTGATGGCCGCCGCGCTGCTGACGCGGGGCGAGTCGGTCATCGAGAACGTCCCGGACTTACAGGATGTGCGCTCTTTTTCGCTACTGCTGGAGACGCTGGGCGCGACTTGCCGGCGGGAAGATCACGTCTTGACCATCGATACCCGAGGAGTCACTGCCAGCGAGGCGCCTTACGAACTGGTGCGCAAGATGCGTGCGAGCATCTACGTGCTCGGGCCGTTGCTCGCTGCGCACGGCGCCGCGCGCGTCTCCCTCCCGGGAGGCTGTGCCTGGGGACCTCGTCCGGTGAATCTGCACCTAGAAGGTCTCGCGGCGCTCGGCGCGGAACTGGCCCTCGACCAGGGCTATATCGAGGCGACCAGTACGAAACGGCTGCGCGGTGGACGGTTCCGCTTCGAGCCGTCGTCGGTCGGCGCGACCGCCAACGTGCTGATGGCTGCCGTACTCGCCGCAGGAGAGAGCGATCTGGAAAATTGTGCCTGCGAACCGGAAATCTCACAGCTGGCCACGGCGCTGGTCGAAGCGGGCGCGCGCATCGACGGGATCGGTACGCCGCAAATGCATGTGCGCGGCGTCGACTCCCTCGATCCGATCCATCACCGCGCCATGGCCGACCGGATCGAGGCCGGTACGTTTCTGACCGCGGTTGCGGTCGCCGGCGGCCATGTCCGGATCAGGCGTTGCGAACCGGATCACCTCGAAGCGATCGTCTCGGTGCTGCAGGCGATGGGCTGCGAGATCGACACGGCTGGCGATACGCTGACGATCGAGGTGGACCGCCGTCTGCAACCGGTCGAAGTGGTCACCCGTTCCTATCCCGGTTTCCCCACCGATATGCAAGCGCAGGTGATGGCTGCCTGTGCCGTGGCCGACGGAACCAGTTTCGTCACCGAAACCATCTATCTCGATCGCTTCACCCATGTGGCCGAGTTGCGGCGCTTCGGTGCTGACCTGCGCCTCGACGGCTCGACCGCCATCGTGTTCGGCACCGAGCAGTTGCAGGGTGCACCGGTCATGGCGACGGACCTACGGGCGAGCGCTGCCCTCGTACTGGCCGGTATCGCGGCCGAGGGTACGACCCAGGTCAACCGGGTCTACCACATCGACCGCGGTTACGAACGGATCGAAACCAAGCTACAGGCCCTCGGAGCGCGGATCCACCGCGAGCAGTATTGAGCGCCGCGTGCACGCCGTCTCACGGCGGCCAGTCCTGAATTACGTCGGGTCAAGGAGCAGCGATGCCGGCCGCACAGCACTTCATTCTCGGTGCCGCAGGTCACGTCGACCACGGCAAGACCGCTCTGGTCACCGCTTTGACCGGCACCAATACCGATCGGCTGAAGGAAGAACTGGAACGCGGGATCAGCATCGAGCTCGGCTTCGCTGAATTCGATCTGGGCGGTGGTATCGTGCGGGGTGTGGTCGACATGCCGGGGCACGAGCGCTTCGTCAAGCAGATGGTTGCCGGCGCCGGTGGTGTCGATCTCGCACTCCTGGTCGTCGCTGCGGACGAAGGGGTGATGCCGCAAACGGTCGAGCACCTCGACATCCTCGACGCAGTCGGCGTGAGCCGTGGCGTGGTCGTGATGACCAAGATCGATCTGGTCGACGACGATATCCTGGCCGTCGCGACCGAGGAAGCACGCGATCTGGTGGCCGACACCTTCCTAGCCGACCGGCCGATCGTTGCGGTGTCGGCCCACACCGGCGAAGGCCTGGACAGTCTGCAAGAGGCGCTGCTCGCGGAAGCCGCGGCGCTGCCGCCTCGTGGTCACGAGGGGCCGTTTCGCGTACCGGTAGACCGCGTGTTCACCATGCCCGGGGCGGGGACCATCGTTACCGGTACGGCCTGGAGCGGTCGGGTTCGCACGGGCGACCGACTCGTGGTCGAGCCGCTCGGACGCAAGGTCCGCGTACGCGAAGTGCAGGTGCACGGACGGGTGACCGGCGAGGCCGGTTCGGGGCAGCGTGTCGCCCTGGCGCTACACGGCATAAAAAAAGAGGAGCTAGAGCGCGGCTATCAGGTGATTACCGATGCGGCTTGTACGGTAACCCGGCGTTTCGATCTACGGGTCGATCTCTTTGCTCACTATACGAGCGTGTTGAAGAATCGTCAGCGTTTGCATATCCACCACGCTGGGCGCGAGGTACTCGGGCGTATCGTGCTGCTCGACGCCGAGGAGCTCGGCGGTGATGTCGGCCCGCGTTCGGGCCTGTGCCAGTTGTACCTCGAGGCGCCCTTGGTCGCGCAGCGGGGCGACCGGATGGTGTTACGCTTCTATTCGCCGCTGGTATCGATCGGCGGCGGGGAGATTCTCGATGTCGCGCCACGACGCCACCGGCGTTTCGACGCCGAGGCGCTCGACGACCTCGCCGTGCGTGAGCAAGGTGATCCCGAAGCGCTATTCAAACAACGGCTCCGAGCGGT
>JAUVBS010000193.1 GCA_030591105.1 bacterium
ATGGCGTCACACATACCGTTGACCACGTTGTAGGTGGTCAGCTCTGCCGGCGCGCCGGGTCCCGGCAGCCAGGTCAGATCGTAGTTGGTGACGTGGAACCAGCTATAGGGACCGTCCTCTGGCAAGACGATCATGGCGTTGTAGGGGCGTGCCACGAACGTGACCACGACCCAGTCGATGGGCAGAAAGTCGTCTTCGGTGCCGACGAGACCGTCGTTGCCTGCATTCAAGTAGGCCGACACCAACGGCAAGCCGCCGTTGATCGACTGGACCTCGCAGACCAGCCGCTGCCACTCGTTGCCGTCATGGTTCTCGCAACCGCTTGTCGCGGCGAGCGTCGCCAGCAATATCGCGGCGATCAAGATCGTCATCAGCTTGCGGGGGTTCAATTTCCGTCCTCCTGATGGTGTTCCGCCGAGGCACTCCGGCCTCTATCCACCGCGCCTGTATGCAATGGACGTACCATCATAGAGATCGCCCGTTGGGAGTGTAACTTGAGCGAATTTTTATCAGGTCAGGGAGGTGTTCAGGCCAGGGAATGCCGGTCTGCTACGACGCTGTCAGGGGTCCAGACATATATCTTGAGCCCGGTTACGTCGTTGCCGGGTTCCGTCCGTCGAGACTATACTGATCTGCGATGGGAAAAAACTGCCGACTGTGACCATGGGAAGAGATGATGGGATCGCGAGACTATGACGAGCCGGTGGTTAGCCGGTACCTGGTAATCGGTTCGGGTATTGCCGGATTGCAATTTGCCCTGTTGGCGGCCGATAGCGGTAGCGTCCGGATCGTGACCAAGAAGGACTCGCGAGAGAGCAACACCAACTATGCCCAGGGCGGGATCGCCGCGGTGCTCTCGCCGCTCGACGATTTCGAGCTCCACGTGAGCGACACGGTGACCGCAGGCGACGGATTGTGCCGCGTCGGCGTGGTACGCGCCATGGTGGAAGCGGCCCCGCGTTTGATCGAGCGTCTACTGAGCTACGGTGTGCGGTTCACCCGAGAGGGCCTGGGTCCCGACGCGCCATTTTCTCTGGGCCGTGAAGGGGGACATTCCCGCCGTCGCATCCTGCACAGCGCTGATCTGACCGGACGGGAGTTGGAGTCGAGTCTGTTGACGGCCTGCCGGCAGCGGTCGGACATCGCGCTCGACGAAAACCACATGGGGATCGATCTGATTCTCGGGCGCGACGTGGGGTGGACCGGCCCGGACGCCCGACGAGTCGCCGGCGCGTGGGTCTTCGACCGCGAGCGTCTGACGAAACGACCGTACTTGGCCGACGCCGTCATTCTGGCCACCGGCGGCTGCGGCAAGGTTTACAGCTACACGAGCAACCCCGATATCGCCACCGGCGACGGTATAGCCATGGCGTATCGAGCTGGCGCGCGGCTGGCGAATCTCGAATTCGTCCAGTTTCACCCCACCTGCCTGTACCACCGAGACGCGAAGAGTTTCCTGATCAGCGAAGCGGTACGTGGGGAAGGGGCTGTGCTGATCAACGGACGTGGTGAGCGGTTCATGACACGCTACCACCAGCTGGCCGACCTCGCTCCGCGCGACGTGGTCGCCCGCGGTATCGATCGCGAGATGAAGACCAGCGGCGAAGATTGCGTCTATCTCGATCTGCGTCACTTGGACCGTACCATGGTCGAGGAGCGGTTCCCGAACCTGGTTCGCACGTGCCGCCGTTTCGGTATCGACATGGCCACCGAACCGGTGCCGGTGGTACCGGCAGCCCACTACATGTGTGGTGGCGTGCTTGCGGACGACCGCGGTCGTACCAGTCTGTCCGGGCTGTACGCCGTCGGTGAGAGTGCTTGTACCGGCGCACACGGCGCCAACCGTTTGGCCAGCAACTCACTGCTGGAGGCGGTCTATTTCGCCGAGGTGATTGCGCAGCAGATCGCCGCTGAACCGCAACGCATGCAGACCGAGCAAACCCTATTTTTACCAGCGGACCCGACACCGCTGGGTGCGACCATGGCGCCAGAGGTCATGGTGCTCGAACACGATTGGGACGAAGTGCGGCGTCTGATGTGGGACTATGTCGGGATCGTCCGTGACCGCGAACGGCTGGAGATCGCACGGGGCCGGTTGCGCAGTATCCGACGTACGGTCGAACGGCTCTATAACACCTCGTTGGCCGGTCCGGAGCTGATCGAGTTGCGTAACATCGCTTTGTTGGGTGAGTTGATCGTGCTGTGCGCCCGCTCGCGCGAGGAGAGCCGCGGTCTCCATTACACGCTGGACTTCCCGACCAAAGCGGACGGCCAGCCCCACGATTCGGTCATCGCACTGACCGAGCCGCTGGCTGGCGAGAACGTCTGGCAGCCGGCAGCCGGCGGTGCGTCGTGAACCGCGCTGAGCAACCGTGGTACGAGACCGCTTTCGCCGCGCACTACCCGCTGCTCTACGCCCACCGTGATATGCGGGAAGCGCAGGATTGCGTGGCGCTGCTACCGCGGCTGGCTCCGCTCGGGCCAGGTCCGGTGCTCGACCTCGGCTGCGGTGCCGGCCGACACTTGCCATACCTGGCGGCCGCGCAGGTCATCGCGGTGGGTGTCGATCTGAGTGCGGACCTGCTCGCCGAGGCGGCACGGCAGCGCCGTACCGACGCTGCCGACTACGGTTTGGTGCGCGGCGACATGCGTTACATTCCGGTGCGTGACGGCGCGTGCAGCGCGGTACTGTCGCTATTTACCGCCTTTGGCTACTTCGGTGAGCTGGCGGACAACGCGCAGGTGGTGGCCGAAGTCACACGTATCCTGCGGCCGGCTGGCCACTGGTTCCTCGATCTGTTCAACGGTCAGCGGGTTGCCGAGGAGTTGGGCGATGGTCGCTGCCACGAGCGCCGACGCGAACTAGGCCCGCTGCGGGTGAGCGAGCGGCGCTGGCTGGTGCACGATCCCGACCGCGTGGTCAAGGAGGTCCAGCTGCAACCGCTGGCGGACCGGGAAGCCGAGGCTGAACGCTGGGGGATTTCCGCCGCCGGGCTCGAGTATACCGAAGAGGTTGCGCTATTCACCCTCGGCGGACTCGACGAGCTGGCGGGCCGCTACGGGTTGCGGCGGGTCGCTGCTGCGGGCGGTTACGACGGCCAACGGCTGGACGCGGCCGCGAGTCCGCGCTGGTTGCTGGTCTATCGGGTCGAGGGCCAACTCACGACGGCGAGCGAGAGGTAGCAGGTGTGATCGGTGTTCATACGGGTCGATCGTTGGGAGAGCTTCGCGGTGCCAATCCGCTGGTGACCGCGTGGCTGTCTGGCGGCACCAGTTTAGGTGACGCCGCGGCCGAGCTCGCGCTCGCTTTCGCGCCGACGGATGGGCTGCGCGAAGCGGCGCCGATCTGGCGTGACACAACCTGGCTGGCTGCGTGGACCGAACGTGCACTAGCCGATCTACCCGACCCCGCGGCCGGCGATCTATTGCGGGACCGTATCGCAAGCCTACAGGCCGGCGAAGCCGACGTCGTGATCACCGGACAGCAACCGGGATTCTTGGGCGGCCCGCTTTACACACTGTTGAAGGTGGCCACAACCGTGGTCTTGGCGGAACTGCGGAGTGCGGCCGGACGTCCGACTCTGCCGATCTTCTGGTCCGGTGACGACGACGACGATCTGGCCGAAGCGCTGCACCCGGTACTTTACGACCCGGCGCGCGGGACCCTTTTACACGCTAGGGCGATGCGGTCGGCAGAAGATACGGTCGAGAAACGCCAGCCGGCCGCTGATTTGGCTGCCACCGCCGCGGCCGGTGAGGACCAGGCACAAGCGGCAGCAGCTATTCCGGTGGGCGTCCGGGCGGCGGCGGAATACGAGCAAGGCGCAGCGGCCTGGTTAGCCGAACAGGCGGGCCGCGGCGGACTGGTTGCCGAGCTGAGCGTGCTTTGGACCCAGGCCTTACGCGAGGAGTGGAGCTGGGCGCGTTTGCAACGTCGGGCGCTAGTGCGGCTGTTCGCGCCGGCCGGTCTGTTGATCGTTTCGGGTGACGACCCCGCTCTTCACGGCGCCGCGGCGGTATTTTACCGCCGTGTGTGGCAGGAACGCGACCGCTGGTCCGCAGCCGTGGCGCGCGGTGGCCGCCAACTCGTCGCCGACGGACACACCGCTCAGTTATCGCCAGCGGCGACCGAGCGGTTTCTCTACGAGCGCACCGCCAGTGGGCGGCAGAAGCTGGCGACGGCGGCGGACACTCCACTGCCTGAACCGGAGCGGTTGCGCCCCGGCGTCGCTCTGCGCGCGGCGGTGCAGGACTGGCTTTTCCGGCCGGCCGCGGTGGTGGTCGGGCCGGCGGAATTGGCGTACCTCAAGCAGTTGACGCCGGCGTACGCCGACTGGTCGCTCCCGCGGGCGCCGCTGATTCCGCGGTTGTTCGCACACCTCGTCCCGGCGGAATATCGAGCCGCCATCGCTGCGGCCGCCGCCGGTGCTACGGCCGACGTTGTTGGTGAAGGACAACCGCTGCGCGCTTCCGAGGGGGTGGAGCAAAGTGAGCGGTTCAAGGCGGTCGCCGAACGCGTGGTTGCGCCAGTGAACGCGAAGCTCGTCGATGCGCTCGCGGCCGAGGCCGGTGCGCCGCGGCGCCGGGCCGAACGATTGGCTAACGAGCGTACGGCTTCGTGGACGCGGGCGGTCAACGAACTGCTGCATCGCGAACGGGAGCGGGAGCGTCGCGCCGGGGCCAAGCGTTGGCCAGTGTGGGTCGTGCCCGGCGGTGAGCGTCAGGAGCGGAAGCTGGCCCTACACTGTGCCACTGCGCTATGGGGAGAAGAGCTGGTCGCCGCGATCCTGCACGCGGCCCGCCGCCATATCGACGCCGGTCTGGACGGCCGCTGGCAGGAGTTTCTGCTGGAAGTTCCGTCACCGGAGTGAGCCGGCCCGTCAGCCGCTGCGTCGGGTGGTTTACGAGACTGTAACGAGCGAAGGGACCAAGATGCCAAACGATACGTCCGATATGTCCCATGCGTCCGATACCGCGCCAGCGGATCTGCTCTGCATCTCGCCCCACACCGACGACGCGGA
>JAUVBS010000034.1 GCA_030591105.1 bacterium
TCCTTGGCCTCCTCGAAATCCTCCATAATCACGGTATTGTGGTCCTTGCGAGCGGCGAGTAGCGCCGCCTCGTTGACCAGGTTTTCCAGGTCGGCGCCCGCCATGCCGGGCGTCCCGGCGGCGATTTTCCGCGCCGACACGCCGTCGTCCATCTTGACCTTCTTCATGTGGACCTTGAGGATCGCCTCGCGGCCGGCCAGATCGGGCATGTCGACGACGATCTGCCGGTCGAAACGGCCCGGCCGCAACAGGGCCGGGTCGAGAACATCGGGCCGGTTGGTGGCCGCCAGCAGGATCACTCCTTCGTTGGTCTCGAAGCCGTCCATCTCCACCAGCAACTGGTTGAGCGTCTGCTCGCGCTCGTCGTGGCCGCCACCGAGGCCGGCGCCGCGGTGCCGGCCAACCGCGTCGATTTCGTCGATGAAGATGATACACGGAGCGTTCTTCTTACCCTGATCGAAGAGATCGCGTTCACGGCTGGCCCCGACGCCGACGAACATCTCGACGAAGTCGCTGCCGGACATGCTGAAGAACGGTACGCTGGCCTCGCCGGCGACCGCCCGGCCCAGCAACGTCTTGCCGGTACCCGGTGCTCCGACCAGCAAAGCCCCCTTGGGGATGCGTCCGCCGAGGCGCTGGAATTTTTTCGGCGAGCGCAGGAAATCGATGATCTCCTGGAGCTCGAATTTCGCTTCTTCGCAACCCGCAACGTCTTCGAACGTCACTTCGGGCTTGTCCATGTTGAACATCTTGGCGCGGCTCTTACCGAAACTGAAAGCCTTGTTACCGCCACCCTGCATCTGGCGCAAGAAGAAGATCCACAGCCCGAGGATCAGTAGAAACGGCAGGTAATAGGTCAAGAAAGTCGACAGCCAGTTGATCTTCTGTGGTTCAGCCTTGAGCTTCGCGCCCGGGTTGTACTGCTGGATCCACTGGTCGAGGTCGTCACGTTGCGAGAAGAGCGTGACCTTGAACCGTTCGACCGCCTGGACCGAACCGTCGTCGAGCGATATCGGTGTTCGCTCGACGAACTCGCCGGTGAGCGATTCACCGGTGCGCGTCAACGCCGCGATGTTACCGGTCTCGACCTGTTCGACGAACGCCGAGTAGGTGATCTCGTGGATCGACTGCCGGTTGACGTACATCATCTGGAAAGCGACGAAGACCAGCAGGATGAGCAAGATCCAGAAACCAGCGGTTCGGCCCGGCATCGGCCCCCGCTTACCGGAACTGAAGGGGTTTCGGCTGGGCCCGCCAGGGCGCTGTGGGTTCGGCTTACGATTCATCGCGTGATTCGATCCTTTTCACAGTGGAAATTGGTTCGGTAGCGGCGCGATCGACGTGACTGCTGCTGGCAGTCGAAGCCCGTGCAACCACCGCGATAATAACTGTCGGTACCGGTGTCGGCAATAATTGTGCGCGCGCGGCGCATGCGTGACCGACCACCCAGAGCAGCCCGCCGTCGTCTTCTACGACCAGGATACCGGGTCGTTCGCTCGCCGGTACCCGCTGCTCTTGCAACAGATCGCTCACCTTCTTGTGCCCGCCGAGCCCCGGCAGCTCGATACGATCGCCCGGGCGCCAGGCCCGAACGCGCAACCGGCCTTGCAAGGCAACGGCTGGGCACCTCAGGCGCCACGGGCCGGCGGTATCAGCGGGCGATTCGGCGGTGCCGGTATCGCTGGACTCCGGCGCCGGATCTGACGGCGACGGTGCCGGCTCGACCAAGATACGATAACTCGCGGCCGATGACACGGTTGCGGACTCGTTTTCGCGGGGCCGCAGATGCAGGCGGTCGAACTCCCGTACCGCTTGCAAACCGTGGGGTAGATCGAGCGTTTGGCCCGACTGCCCGGTTGCCAGCCAGTCGAGTAGCCCGGTGACGTGGTTGCGCTGGAGGTCGACGGGGCCGACGTGCGCGCCGTCGCTCGTTTCGTCTGCCACCGCACGGTTCTCGGTGGCGAGCGCGTTGGCGTAGAATAACCGGACGACGCGGCAGGCAACCGCCGCTGGCAGTGCACACAGTGCGTCGACCGCCAACGCGCCGTCAGTCGACAGCGCCGCCAGACGATCGTGTGCTGTGGCGTCGAGCCAATCGGCATCGTCCTCGATCAGACCGGCCAGCCGCGCGGGCGCTTCGGCGGCCCCGTGGCCGAAGATGTCGCGTACCAGAGGCAGCAGCTCCCGCCGTACTCGGCTGCGGGTATTGTCACCGGTCTCGTTGGTAACGTCGAGACGGTACGGTTGCCCGCGTTGTTCCAGATAGGACACGATTTCGGTACGCCCGAACTCCAGCAGCGGGTGGATCGTGCGGTCATTGACGGGGCGGATACCGCGCAGACCGTCGAGTCCGGTACCGCGGAACAGCCGCATGACCACGGTTTCGGCCTGGTCGTCGCGGTGGTGGCCCGTGGCGACGCAGAGCAACTGGTGGTCGGCGGCAAGCAGGTCGGCGAAGAAACGGCGGCGCAAGACGCGGCCCGCCTCCTCGAGACCGAGGCGTCGCTGGCGTGCCACCGGGCGCGGGTCGGCCCGCCGCAGGTGCAGCGGTAGATCCAGCCGGGCGCATAGTTCGCGGCAGAACTGCTGGTCGGTGTCGGCGTCGTGTCCGCGCAGGCGATGGTTCAGGTGGGCCGCGGCGACCGGTGAACCACTCGTTTGCGCCCATTCGTGGGCGATGAGCAACAGCGCCACCGAGTCTGGTCCGCCGGAGAGCCCGACCAAGAGACCGTGGGCCGTCGTCGCGCTATCGTCTGTGGCGGTGGCAAGATCGGTACGCACCCGATGGCAAAGTCGGGTGATGGCCGCCGAGACGCGTTCGTTGAAGGAGTGTGGCGGCACGTCGTTTCCGTCCGCTGGTCGGGATCGGTTGCCGAAGGCGCAGCAAGGGGGCGGATCGCTAGAGATTGTGGTGGCGGCTCAGGGACTCGAACCCCGGACACTCGGATTATGATTCCGATGCTCTAACCAACTGAGCTAAGCCGCCACCGGAGCGAGGCGGACTGCCGCGCCCGCTTGCGAGGCAGGGGCCAATCTAGCGACGCATGCACTCCTTGTCAAGATGCTCGGCAGCCTCTATCCTCACCCCAATACCGGCCGTTTGCAGCGCCGGAGCTGAAATCTTTATACGAAGTTACGCCACCGGGCGGTACTTGTCCGCCGGGGGTTAACGGGGGGTATCGTGGACGCCGCGGGAGCGCCGATCAAAGGTACGATCATCACCGAAAAGGACGTGTCCCTGGCCCCGCTCGCCGATCGGACCGTCGCGGTCATCGGTTACGGTACCATGGGGCGGGCCCACGCGGTGAATTTACGCCGCAGCGGTATTGCGACGCTGGTCGGGCTGCGGCCGGGGTCGGCTGCGGCGCGCGTGGCCGTTGCCGATGGCCTGACGGTGTTGGGCGTGAGCGAAGCGGTCGTGCGTGCCGACGTGGTCGTTCTGCTGCTTCCGGATCAGGTGATGGCCGAAGTCTATACCGCGGCGATCGCGCCACATCTGCGCCCCGACGCCGCACTCGGCTTTGCGCACGGTTTCGCCATCGCCTTCGATCTGATCCGGCCCGAATCGCGTCGGCCCTGCTTTCTCGTCGCACCCAAGGGTCAGGGCGACATGCTGCGCGAAGCGTTTGCTGCCGGCGGCGGGTTGCCCGGCCTGCTCGCCGTCACTGACGACTCACCGCCGCAAACCTGGCAACTGGCAGCTGCCTACGCGCGGGCGGTCGGCTGCCTACGCGGCGGCGCAACGGCCACCACTTTTCGCCACGAGTGCCTGAGCGATCTATTTGGCGAACAGGTCGTGCTTTGCGGCGGTGTGATCGAATTGCTGCAGACGGCGTTCGACACCCTCGTCAGCCGTGGTTACGACGCCGAGAACGCTTATTTCGAATGCGTGTACGAACTGAAGCTGATCGTCGATCTTATCCAACGTTACGGCATCGACGGCATGCGTGGGCGCATCAGTGGTACGGCGGCCTACGGCGGCTTGACCCGGGGACCGCGCGTGATCGACGCCAGCGTACGCGCCCGTATCGAGGGGATCCTGGACGAGATCGAGAGCGGCGCGTTCGCCCGGGAATTCCTCGCCCGCTACGCCGATACCGAACACGGTACCGCTGCGCTCGCGGCACGGGAAGCGGCCAGCCCGCTGGCGCAAGCGGGGCGACGGCTACAAGATCGCCTGCGAGCGCTCGACACGGCTGGATCCGGCGCGGACGGCGCTGACGAGGCTGAGGATGTTGCCGGCAGCTCGGACGCCGCGCGGCCGGATTGACAACCGAAGGAGCACGGTCATGGGTAGTGATAACGTACCGGCGCGGCTCGTCGCGCTGATTGCACATCCTGTGCGGCTGATGGCGGCGGTCGCAGTACGCCCGCAATGGCTCGTCGCCGGGCTGCTGCTGGTGATCGTCGTCGCGCTCTACTCCGCGGTGACGCTACCGATCTCCGGGCCGGAGCAACTCGAACTGATGCGCGACTCGAGATTCCTGAACTCCCTGCCCGAGGGGGCGTGGCAACAGCAGTACGACGCCGCTCTCGATCCGACGCCTGTCAAACGGCTGACCACCGGCCTCGGGGCCGGCGTCTCGAGCTGGGTGATGACCTTGATCTTCGGCGCGGTGATGGCGTTGTTCGCGCGTCTGTCCGGCGGGAACGGCACACTCAAGCAGACGTTGGGTGTTGTCGGTAGTGAGGCCCTGCTACCGTTCGGAGTCGGTTCTTTGATCAAGTTGCCGTTGGTCCTGTTTCAGGAGTCGGCGGTGCGGGTCTCGATCGGCCTGGCCGCATTTGCCCAGGGGCTCGACGCCCATTCGTTTACCTACCAGGCTCTGGTCACGTACGGCGATTTCACCTCCTGGTGGGGTTTGGCGGTGATCGTGGTCGGTCTGGAGCAAGTTCACGGTCTGCAGCGCGGTCCGGCGGTGACGGTCACGCTCCTGACCTGGTTCTTGTTGATCACCGTCCCGTTCGTGATCGGGCGCTTGTTCATGTGATCGAGCGCCGTACGCTCGGGGAGGAAACCGTGAAAAAGATCATCCTGATCGCGTTGGCTGTGGTGATACTCGCGGCGATCACTTTCTCGATCCTGCGTTCGCGACGGTCGGCCGAAGCCACGGTCGAGACCGCGCAGATCGGCCGCGCCGACCTGACCGCGGTGGTCGACTGTTCCGGGACGATTCAACCGCAACACAAGGTCGACGTGAGCGCCAACGTCATCGGGACCGTCACCCGGTTAGCGGTCGAGGAGGGCCAGACGGTCAGCAAAGGCGATTTTCTGCTGGAGATCGACCCCACTCAGTACCGATCGACAGTCCGGGCTCTGGAGGCGTCGGTCAGTTCGGCACGGGCGGATCTGCAGCTGGCCGAAGCGTCGCTGGAGAAGGCCGGATTGGATCTGGACCGTAGCGAGAGCCTGTTCGCAGAGGGAATAAACTCGGAGGAGGAAGTGCTTGTTGCGCGCACCGATCAGCGGATCAGCGCGGCGCAGTGCGAGGCGGCGCACCAGCGGTTACGCCAGCAACAGGCCAACCTCGACAAGGCGCGGCACGACCTCGCCAAGGTGACCATGACCGCGCCGATGACCGGCGTGATCATCCGCCTGAACGTCGAACAGGGTGAGAACGCCATCATGGGTACCTTGAACAACCCCGGTACCGTGCTGTTGACCATCGCCGATCTGACGACCATGGAAGCGTGGGTCGAAGTCGACGAAACCGAGGTCGTCGACGTGGTACTCGGCCAACAGGTCGAGGTCGAAATCGACGCCTACCCCGACCGCGTCTTCAGCGGTCGCGTGACCGAGATCGGTAACAGCCCGTTGCTCACGAGCACCGGTGTGAGCCAGGCGGCGGTCGACTTCGAGGTGAAGATCACCTTGGACGAGGCCGCGCCCGGTCTGCGGCCCGGTCTGTCGTGCAAGGCGAGCATCACGGTGGCCGAGCGCGTCGACGTCGTTGCGGTTCCGCTCGAGGCGGTCACCGTGCGCCTCTGGCCGTTGCGAGCCGAGGATGTACGCCGCTACACCGGCCGCCGCGCCCGTCGGCAACAGGCGGCTCTCGACGAACTCGGCTTTCACATCCCCGCTGCCGATAGCACCCGCGTCGAGCGCGAGGAGACCGAGGGGGTCTTCGTCGTCCGCGACCGGTTCGTCAAGTTCGTACCGGTGAAGCTCGGCATCGCCGGCGCGGAGCATTTCGAGGTCCTCGACGGAATCACCACGGAGCAGACCATCGTATCGGGGCCGTTCCGTATCTTGCGCGAGCTGAAGGACGGAACCCAGATCGACATCGAGCAGCGGGACGGCGACAGCCGCGGCGGACGTTAGCATGAACCTGGGCGAGGGGATCAAGATTGCGTTGACGAGCCTGCGCAGCCACAAGTTGCGCACGTTTCTGACGCTGCTCGGTAACATCGTCGGTACCATGTCCGTCATCGCCGTGGTCTCGTTGATCTACGGCGCCGACCGCTACGCGCGCGGCGTGGTGCTGAACGAAGGGACCGATGTCTTCACGTTGCGCCGGTTCAGCGATCTGCAATTTCTGACCGACTTCGACGCTTTCCTCGAGTCACTCAACAACCCCGACTTGACCCTCGCCGACCGCGACTACCTCGCCGATCACATGCAACAGGCGCGGGTCGTCGACGCTGCGGTGTCGAATCGGGCCGATTTGCGGGCGGGCGGGGTGCGCTACCGGTCGGCGAGTGTGCGTGGCCGCACCGCCGTTTATCCCTTGATCGAGGACATGCCGCTGGCAGCTGGCCGGCACCTCACGCGCCAGGACGTGATGACCAGCCGTCAGGTCGCGGTGATCGGTTGGGAAGTCGCCCACGAGTTGTATCGACGTAACGCCGACCCGATCGGGCGCGAGATGAAGATCGGCAAGCGGCATTTCCGGGTCATCGGTGTCGTAGCGGACCGGGGCACGGTGCTCGGCTCGAATCGCAACCAGTTCGTGGTCGTACCGATCACTGCGTACCAGAAGGTGTTCGGCAGCGGAGAGTCGGTCCGTATCAAGATTGCTGCGGCCGACCTTACGCGTTTCGACCAGGCCAAGGACGAGGCGGCGTTCCTGATGCGTATGCGGCACCGCCTGCGACCGTTAGAGAGCGATGACTTCACCATCGAAAGCGCCGACCAGTTGCTCAGCATCTGGTCGGATATCAGCAAGGTGGTCTACAGCGCGCTGGTGCCGTTGGTCGGGATCAGTCTGGTGGTCGGTGGTATCGTGCTGATGAACATCATGCTCGTGTCGGTTACCGAACGCACGCGGGAGGTCGGTGTCCGCAAGGCGCTCGGTGCGACACGCGCGGCTGTGCTGTGGCAGTTCCTCGTCGAGGCGATCACCCTTTCGATGGTCGGCGGGATCTTCGGCATTGCCATCGGGGTCGGACTGGCCCTGGCGGTCTCGGCGGTCTCGCCGCTGCCGTTCGCGGTGGCCGGCTGGTCGCTGGCACTGGGTCTGGCGGTCACGTTCCTGATCGGGGGTATCTTCGGCACCTACCCCGCCTGGAAAGCTGCCGGCCTCGATCCGGTGGAAGCGCTCCGCCATGAATAACCAGCGACCAGATCGAGATGCGGCGCCGGTGGTGGGACTACAGGTGCGCGAAGGGGTGTTCCAGGCCTTTCAGATCATCGTCGGACATCCGCTCCGCAGTTTCTTGCTCATCGTCGGTGTGGCCATCGGGGTCGCGACACTCCTGGCGATCATCACCATCGTCAGCGGCCTGAGCGGACGCATCCGCGACGACATCGTCTCGGCTAATCGACCGTACATCTGGATCGCTCGCTACGAGGGCCTCGGCGGTGAAGACATCGAGGAGAAACTGCGCCGTCCGCAGTTCGAACCCGAGCTGATCTCCTACGTCGCCGCGGCCGACGGCGTGGAGATGGTCGACTACAACGTTTCGAACAGCTCCGGGACCGTACTGCACTACGGCGACGAGCGGTCGCATTTCGTGCAAGTGGTAGGCACCGCGGAGGCTTTTTTCTACATGTACTCCTTCACGGTGGGTGAGGGACGCTTCTTCACGCGCGAGGAAATCTCGGCCCGCGCAAAGGTCTGCGTGCTCGGCTACGGGCCGCGTGAAGACCTCTTTCCACGAATCGATCCCATCGGCAAGACGCTGCGTATTTACGGCCAAGCCTATCGCATCATCGGTGCCATGGAGAAGCGCGGTTCGATCATCGGTCAGCTGGGCGACAACTACGCGGTCGTGCCGTGGACGAGCTTCGAGCGCGATTTTCTGCACGAGGGCGTGGAGGATCGGACGCTCGCGGCTAGCGTCGTGCCGGGTTTCGATACCGGTGAGGTGATCTCGAATATCACCGGTCAGCTGCGTCAAGGGCGCCGGTTGCGTCCGGGTCAACCCAATGACTTCGACGTGATTGCTTCGCAAACCTACGGCGATGTGATCGATTCGGTAACCGGCGGCATCGCCCTGGTTCTGGTGGTGCTTTCGTCCATCGGGTTGATGGTCGGCGGTATCGGCGTGATGAACATCATGTTGATCTCGGTGACCGAACGGACGCGGGAGATCGGCGTGCGCATGGCCGTGGGCGCCCGGCGTCAAGCGGTACTGTTCCAGGTCCTGGTCGAGGCCGGTACCCTGACCGGGATCGGTGGCGTGCTGGGCATCGGTCTCGGTTACCTGTTGTCGTGGGCTGCGACGGGGGTGTTGCGCTTCCCGTTCCAGTTTTCGCCGGCGACGACCATCGGCGCGGCGCTCTTCTCGGTGGCCATCGGCGTGTTTTTTGGTCTCTATCCCGCCAATCGCGCCGCGCGTCTCGATCCCATCGAGGCACTGCAGCGCGACTGAGCCACGGCACTGCTGCGGAGGCGGGCTGACTGAGGCGGGCCGACTGGGCCGGGCCGACCGGGCCGGACTGACCAAGCTGGATAAACCGAGCTGGGCTGACCGGACCGTGGTGGACGCGGACCGCCGATCGGCTTAGACTGGTTCCGCGACGCTGGCGCGCGGCCGACACTTCCTTCAATCCTGGAGTTCAGATGCCATGAAATCACTGCCGCGGATAGTCCTCCTGCTGACCGCATTGACGCTTGTGGCGCTGGCTGCCCAGCCGGTCGCCGCTCAGATGTACTCCAACGAGCGCGACGGGACCGTGGTCGGCGGTAACGTCGGTTACGGCTGGACGAGGGTTACGGGTGTCGTCGCGGGCGAGGATTTCGATACCGACAGCCAGGGCGCGTTCACCGGCTTGCTCCGCTTCGGTTTCGCCTCGAGCGATCAGTTCATGATCTCTGCCGACGCCGGCGGGTGGGTCAAGACCTGGCAAGAGAGGCAGGTCAAAATCTTCTTCTTGAACGCCACGGCATGCTGGTTCCCCGGGGGGCAGGGGTTCTTCGTCCGCGGCACGCTCGGCTACGGCAATTTGGACGTGGTCTTCATCACGCCGGGTCAACAGATCAATTTCCAACAGGGTGCTTTCGATTTCGGTGGTGGCGTCGGATACGAGTTGCGGTTCAGCCCGGACCTGGCGATCGGGGTGGCCTTGGATTACTGGTATTTCAACGTTGGCCAATTCGAAGATCTCGAGGACGTCAAGGCCAGCACCACGGCCATCACATTTCAGATCAACTACTACCTGTAGCCTGCGACAGGCAACAGTGCCGGTGGCCGGCGGGGCGCCGGCGAGGGAGCAGACGTTGCAGCAGACCATGAAGATCGGTCTCGTGCTCGGCGGTGGCGGCGCCCGCGGGTACGCGCACATCGGGGTGCTGCGGTCGCTGCTCGCGCGCGGTTATCAGCCGGCGGCCATCGCCGGTTGTTCCATGGGCGGGATCGTCGGCGCGCTGTTCGCAGCCGGCCACACCCCCGAGGCGATCGAGCGCATGTTCGCTGGTCTGAAGGCGACCGAAGTGATCTCAATAGGCCAGAAGGGGGCGCTGATCGGTGGTAAGGGGCTCGTCCACCAGCTCGAGAAGCATCTCCCGGAGACCTTCGCCGATCTGAAGATCCGTCTGGCGATCACCACCGTCGATGTGCAGGAAGGCGATCTGGTGGTACTGAGCGAAGGGCCTCTGGCGCCGGCGCTGCGTGCCACGAGCGCCATACCCGGCGTGATCACGCCGGTGGAATACGAAAATCGGACCCTGGTCGATGGCGGTCTGATGAACAACCTGCCGGTCGATTTGATCCGCACCATGACCCAGGCGCCGGTCGTCGCCGTGGATGTCGCTGCGCCGCGCGATCGCCAGATCGACCTCAGCAGCCGGAGTTGGTTCAAAACGGTGGTGAAAGAGAGGCACGGCCTCTCCCAGCGTCTCCCGTTCTTCGAGTTGATCATGAAGGCATACGATATCCCGACCGCGCTGGTGACGGAGATGCGTCTGGCGATCAACCCACCGGAACTCTTGATCCGTCCCCCTCTCGACCCCAACCTGAAGGTCGAAGATTTCGATCATCTGGCTGAACCGGTGGCCATCGGCTTCCGCGCTGCCGAGGCTGCATTGGCCCGCGTCCCGCAACCGCTGGTGCTCGGCGGTCGATGACCGTTACCGCGCGCGGCGA
>JAUVBS010000503.1 GCA_030591105.1 bacterium
CGGTCGAGGCGCCGGCCGAGCTCGTCGTCCTCGCGGTCGGTATGGTGCCTGACCCGGAGCAGATCGGTAAACTACGTGAAATCCTCAAGGTGCCCATCGGGCCGGACGGTTTCTTCCTCGAGCGCCATCCGGAGTTGGGCCCGGTCGAGACGGTGATCGACGGCGTGTTCGTCTGCGGTTCGGCGGTCGGTGCCAAGGCGATTGCCGAGACCCTGGCCGAAGCGACGGCCGCGGCGAGCAAGGCGGGCCAGCTGATGGCGCGCGACGCGCTGGAGCTCGAGCCGACAGTCGCCGAGGTCGATCCGTGGTTGTGCCGCGGCTGTGGTACCTGCATCGAGGTCTGTGACTTCAACGCGCCGCAGCTGGTGACCGGTGAACTGGGCGTGCCGGTCGTCGAGATCAACAAGGCGTCGTGCAAGGGCTGCGGTACCTGCGTGGCGTGGTGTGCGAGCGGTGCCATCACCGCGCGGCATTTCACCGACAACCAGATCGAAGCCATGATGGAGACGATGTTGCAGTGGGAGCAGAACCAATGAGCGACACGTTCGAACCCCGGATCGTCGTGTTCGCCTGTAACTGGTGCTCGTACGCCGGAGCGGACACCGCGGGTGTCAGCCGTCTGCCGTACTCTTCGCAGATCCGCGTAATCCGCACCATGTGCTCAGGAAGGGTCAGCACGGCGCACGTGCTGCACGCGTTCCAGCTCGGGGCCGACGGCGTGCTCGTCTCCGGTTGCCACTTCGGCGACTGTCACTACATCTCCGGTAACCACTGGGCAGTCAAGCAGTTCGACGTGACTAGCAAGCTACTGCGCACGGTCGGTCTCGAGGACGACCGCATACGGCTCGAATGGGTGTCTGCCGCCGAGGGGCCGCAATGGGCCGCACTGATCGACGAGTTCGTCGCCACGATCAAGAAGCTGGGGCCGAGTCCGCTCCGGGACGGGACGAGCGATCGCGCCTTTGCCGAGCAACCGGTCGAAGTGCAGGAGGTCACCGAGTGATGATCGATCTGAGCGGTGTGAAGATCCTGCGCTGTATCGATTGCGGCAAGTGCACCGCAGTCTGCCCGGTGGCGCGTTACAACGAGGCGCTCTCGCCAAGGCGAATCGTGCGTCGCGGCGGCGGTAACGGTCAATCCGACGGCAATACCGCCGCGATCTGGGCCTGCCTGACCTGCATGTACTGCGATGAGCGCTGCCCGCAGAATGTGACCATCAGCCGGCTGATACCGCGCGTACGCGAGCAGGTCCGCAGTGACGGCGGCAAGCCGCCGCAGACCCGTTGCGGAGCGATGGAATCGGTGATGGTCCTGCAGTCGCAGGCCGAGCTACCGCAGAATCGCCTCGACTGGTTACCCGACGACGTGCGTACCGATCCGCAGAGCGACACGCTCCTGTGGGTCGGCTGTACGCCGTACTTCGATAGCTTTTTCGCCGAGAACGGGGTCGAAACCACAGCGGCGGTGGTCGCCGCCATCCGGATCCTCAACGCTCTGGGTATCGAGCCGGCGGTGCGCAGCGACGAGCGGTGTTGTGGTCACGACGCCCTCTGGTCGGGCGACGACGAGACCTTCGACCGTCTGGCCAAGATGAACGTTGCGATGCTCGGCGAGGCCAAACCGGAGCGCATCGTGACCGTCTGCCCCGAATGCTCGCTGACTCTGGACCGCGAGTACCGCGAACGGTTTGGCGTTCCGGCCGGCGAGGTGCTGCACATCAGCGAGGTGATCGCGGCCCACGCCGACGAACTGCCGCTGACCGACTCGCCACAGAAGGTGACCTTCGAAGATCCGTGTCGGCTCGGTCGGCACCAGGAGAAATACGACCCGCCGCGCAGCGCCCTGACCACCGTGCCGGGGCTCGAATTGCGTGAGATGGATCACAGCCGGCACCGGGCGGTCTGCTGTGCC
>JAUVBS010000047.1 GCA_030591105.1 bacterium
GGCTGTCTCGGCGCGCGCTAGCAACGTGGGATCAGTCGCCGCAGGATCTGCCGCCGCAGGATCCGCCACTGCAGGATCCGTCACCGCGTTGCCGGGCGCTGGCAAAGCCGCCATCCCGCTCGGCGGTGCGACGGTCCCCCGCGTGATCTGCGCCCCCAGCGCCGCGAGCATCGGAATCACTGTTACCGCGACGACGAGCGACGCAAGCAGGCTGAAGGTCACCGTCAGCGCCTGGTCCCTGAATAGCTGGCCGGCGATGCCTTCGACGAAAACGATGGGCAGAAACACCGCCACGGTCGTCAGCGTCGAGGCGATGACCGCTGGACCGACCTCCACCGTCCCCTCGACCGCGGCGGTCACCGGCGGTCGTCCGGCCTGCTTGCGGCGGAAAATCGATTCGAGCACCACGATCGAGTTGTCCACCAGCATACCGATTCCCAAGGTCAGCCCGCCGAGCGACATGATGTTCAGCGAGATGCCCATGCGGTACATCAGCACGAAGGTGGCAATGACCGACAGCGGGATGCTGGTGGCGATGATCAACGTCGACCGCAGATCGCGCAAAAACGCGAACAGGACCAGGATCGCCAGCACACCGCCGATCAACGCGGCGTTGCGCACCTCGTTGACCGCCTGTTCGATGAAATGCGACTGATCGAACAGGACGGTCAGCTCGTAGCCAGGGGGTAGTTTGTCCTCGCGCCAAACTGCGATCCGCTCGTGCAGGCGCCTAGCCACCGTCACCGTGTTGGCGTCGCCTTCCTTGTAGATCGACAACTCCACCGCTTCGCTGCCGTCGACGCGGGTGATCTCCTCTCGCTCCTTCGCACCGCGCGTCACGGTGGCGACATCTCTCAAACGAACCGCGGCGCCCTGCCGCTGCACCACGATCAGATCGGCAATCTCTTCGACGTTCTCGAACTCGTTGATCGTCCGCACCAGGAACCGGCTGTCGCGACCACGCAGCGCACCACCGGGCAGGTTGACGTTGCTCACGCCGACGACCTGGGCGACGCGGTCCAGGGGGATTTTCAGCGCCGCGAGTCGCCCCTGATCGACGTCGATATGGATCTCCGCCTCCAGGCCGCCCCGCACCTGGGCGGCGGCGATCCCGGCGATCGTCTCGAAATCCTGCTTGACCTGCAGTTCGGCGAGACGGCGCAGCTCGGTCAACTCGCCGGGGCCCGACAGGGCGATCCGGACGATGGGGTCGAGGCTGGGGTCGAAGCGCAGCACGATGGGATCGTCGGCTTCCTCCGGTAGAAACAGTCGGTCCAATTTTTCGCGCACCTCGAGCGACAGCAGGTCCATATCGCTGTTCCAGTCGAACTCGAGGATGACTTCGCTGACCCCAGGACGCGAGACCGAGTGGATGGTTTGCAGACCGCGCAGTACGCCCACCGCCTCTTCCACCGGGCGGGTGACGAGGTTCTCGATCTCCTGCGGCGCGGTGTCGGGCATCTCGGTCTGGATGGTGATCGAGGGGTAGGAAATGTCTGGAAAGAGTTCTAGCGAAAGCCGTCCATAAGCCACGATACCGAATGCGACAACGGCCAGAGCGGCCATGATCACACTGACGCGGCGGCGAACCGCCAGAGCAACCAGGCTGCGCATCAGCGACCCGCCCGCTTGCCGCCACCGCCGCGGTGCGGGCGCGTGCCCTTCCGCCCGGCCGTGTCCGGAGTCGCGGTCATATCCCGCGTCGCGTTCGCCTCTAACTGCGCAGCGCCATCGCGCTGCTCTGTCGTATCTGGCTGCGCGACTGCACCCGGCCCAGCAAGAATCGTCAATGGGTCACCGTCCTCGAGCGAGCGCTGGCCCTTGACGACGACCCGCTCGCCGAGCTCGACGCCCACGACGATCTCGGCATGCTCGTCATCGGTGAAACCGGCCTCGACGACGCGCCGTTGGGCCACTGGGCCGGTGGTCTCACCTTCGCCAGGCCGGCCGCCTTCGCCAGGCCGACCGCCCGCGACGGCAACGTAGACCACCGTCTCCCCCTTCTCGGTCACAACCGCCTCGCGCGGTACGAGGATCGCATCCGGGCGCAGTTCAGTGACGATACGTACCTCGGCGAAGTCGCCGGGGCGGGTGCCGATCGGATACTCCGCCACCTCGACGGTCACCTTGATGGTCCCGCTCTCGGGATCGATCACCGGCGCGATCAGCACGATCCGGCCGGCCAGGCGACGGCCGTCGCTGTCGAGCACCAACTCGACCGTCTGATCGTGACGTAGTTTGCGGAATTCCTTGCTCGGCACGTGAACCCGGGCGAGCAACGGATCGAAATCCGCCATCACGAACAGCGGCACACCGATGCTCAAGTTGCTACCGATGTCCACCAGACGCTGCGTCACGCCACCGGCGAACGGCGCGCGCACGGTGGTATAGGAGAGGTTCAGAGCCGCCAGCCCCTCTTCCGCCTCGGCGGAGGCGAGATCGCTCCGTGCCGCTTCGTACTCTTCTTCGGTGACCAGCTGCTCGGCCACCATCGCCTCGAGACGTTCGAAGCGCGAACGCAGGTTGGCCGTCGCCGCTTCGGCCTGGGTCAGACGCAGGCGATACTCGTCGTTGTCGATGCTCAGTAGCGGTGTGCCTGCGGTCACGACGTCGCCTTCTTCGGCGAGCAGCGCCTCGACAACACCGGAGACGCGGGCCAGGATCTGGGCCTCCTTCTGCGCCTCGAGCGTCGCCGTGGCCCGGTAATAGCTGGCGATCTCACCGGTACCGACCGCCGCCACCGCCACCGGTACCGCGCGCTGTGCCGGTCGGCCGCCACGGCCGTGGCCTTCGGCGGTGCCCACTTCCTCCTGACCGCTGCAGCCGAACACGCCGATCAGCACGGCCAACATCATCAGCAACGCCAGCACCGCCCGTGCCGCCAGTACAACCCGCGCCGCCAACGCCCGCCGCGCGTGCACGATCATCGCTGAACCTCGCCGGCAACGCCGCATCGCACCGTACTTCGTCGTCTCGAGCATCGCATTCCGACCTTTCGTTCGCGGGTCCCGGAGCTGGAAATCGCGAGTGGGGCCTGGAGAACATCCACGCACGAGGCAGTATCATCGGGCTACAAGGCTCCTCTGGCAAGTCCGACCACGAAATCGTCTTGGTGTCTCGTTCCGGGCTGCGGGAACTCGTTTTGAAACGAGTTCTGGTTCGGTGATCCGGTTGGCCTATAATGCCGGGGTTAGATTACCGCTGACCCGGATGACTGGTGAGTTGGCCGGGCCCGCGTTGCGTCGCCACTTCCCCGTTCCGGTGAGGTACCGACATGGCCTGCCCACACCGCCGTTCTCGTACCGTCGCAATCGTCGCCATCTGCGGCCTCGCCCTACTCACGGGTGTCGGCCTCGCGGAACTGACGCGACCCGACACCGTATCCGCTCAGACTGAGGAACTTCCCTCCGCGGTGCCGGATCTGCAACAGCAACTCGAGGCGCTCACCGGTTCGCTGCAGGGCTTCCGCCACCGTTTCGACATACTCGAGAAGAAGATCGACGACGTACTCTGGTTCGAACGCGTGGGCGATGTGGCCTGGGTCGACAAGGTGCGCCTCTACGGCCCGCCGCGGTGGAAAGAGGAGAGCAGTACGGCCATCGGCGCCGGCAATCCGATCAAATTCTACGCCTACGTGATCATCCCCAGGCAGATCGATCGCGGCAAAAAGTTTCCGCTATTGGTGTTTCCCCACGGCGGAGTGCACGGCGATTTCTCGACCTACTACACCCACATCGTGCGCGAATTGGTCGCCCAGGGCTACGTGATCATCGCGCCGGAGTACCGCGGCAGCACCGGCTATGGGCAGGGTATCTACGAACGGATCGATTACGGCGGTCTCGAGAGCGAAGACGCCCACGCCTGCCGCAACTACATGCTGGAGAACTACTCCTTCGTCGACAAGGGGCGCGTCGGCATGATCGGTTGGAGCCACGGGGGATTGATCAGCTTGATGAACATCTTCGCACACCCCGACGACTACCGGTGCGCTTACGTCGGGGTTCCGGTCAGCGACCTGATCTCGCGTCTCGGTTACCTCGACGACGACTACCGCGAGCTCTATTCGGCCGATTACCACATCGGCCAGGAAGTGACCGAGAACATCGCTGAGTACCGGCGTCGCTCGCCGGTCTGGAACGCAGAGAAACTGAAAACGCCGCTGCTGATCCACACCAACACCAACGACGAGGACGTCAACGTGCTCGAGGTCGAGCACCTGATCCACGCCTTGACCTTCCACGACAAGGAGTTCGAGTACGAGATCTACCAGGACGTACCCGGCGGCCACAGCTTCGACCGGCTCGACACACGTCAGGCTCAGGAGATCCGGCTGAAGATCTACCGCTTCTTGGCCAAGCACCTCGACCCACCAAGGCCACTGCGCGATGTCGACGCGTTGCACGCGGCTGGTTACCGGTAGCGGCGATACGCCTACAGAAGGGAACCTGCAGGATGGATACGTTCTAGTATGAACCGCTTCTGGCGTCGCTACGGCCCGTGGCTGCTGGCATTGGTCCTGATGCTGATCCCGTTCTTCCTGCCGATCCCGGTCGGGCTGCGGCGGCACCCCGCTTTGGGCGCCATGGGTGACCGCGCCCATATTCCACTACTTTTCGCCATCACGTTGTTGTTGCACTGGCGCGGACCGCTGGCCGGACGCATCACGGCTTCGGCGCTGGCCGCGGTGATCATCGGTGCGGCCATCGAAGGGGTGCAGATCCTGGTGGGGCGTTCAGCCTTGCTGGCGGACTGGCTGCTCGATCTGTTCGGCATCGGAATGGCGGTCAGCTGGCTACTGTGGCGCCGCCACGGCCGGCGACGCTATCTGGCGCCCGGAGCGCTGCTGGTGGTCTTGGCCATCGCCCAGCTGCACTTCCTGCCCGGAGTTATTGCTGCCCGGCTGGAAGCCCAGCGGCGCTTCCCTCTGCTGGCCGACTTCGAAACCCGTTGGTCGGACCGACTCTGGAACGAAACCTACGACGGCCGCACGACCCTGGTCGTGACAGACATCGAACACGGGACCGTGATGCACATCGAGGGCGGTCCGCCGTCGCGTTGGCCGGGGACCAACCTGCGCTGGTTCCCGCCCGACTGGAGCGGCTACCGCTGGCTCGTGTTCGAAGCGAGGACGGTCGCGCCGACGGCGGCCGAGGGGCGATTTGCCGTCCGCCTCGACGATTGGCAGGCAAGGAGGGACAAGGACTGGTACGCGACGAGTTTCGTGGCGGAGCCGCAGTGGCGCACTTTTACCATCGACGTCAGCGCAGCGCGCACCGCCAGGTTGGAACGGCCACTACACATCGACGACATGGATCTGGTTCTGTTCTTCTTCGCCCGGCCCAAGCAACCGATGGGTCTGGAGATCGACAACGTACGCTTGGTGCGGGACTGAAACAGAGCAGCCCGTTGGTATTTCCCCGCGGCCACTAGCGCTCACGACGAAACCCTTCGTATACTCTACGGTGAAGCTTGTACCCCCGGCGGCCTCGGCATTCTGCAGCGCAGACAAGCCACCAGCACGAGACCGGCAAGGGGTGCCGACCTGGCAGGGGGAAGAGGTCGGGCCAGGATCCACGTGATATGGAGCCAAGGAGGCCCGACTATGCCAGTAAGTAACCGACTGCGCCGCCCGGCAGACGCCGCGTGGTCGACGTTATCGAACCTGCCGCGGCTGATCGCCACGGCAACAACGCGCAAATTCTCGGGACCGGGGGCACTTGCCATTGCAGCGCTCGCGGTCATGGTTGTTGTGACTCTGACGGTCGCCCCGACGCCGGTCTGGGCCGACGTCGATGACGACATGATGGAAGATCTGGGCATCTACGTGCCCAATTTCTTCGCGGAACTGCAGGATATCGAGCTCGGCGGACCCGGCCGGGCCTACGTCTTCGGCGTCGGCGGCTTCGGTATCGTCAACATCTCCGATCTGGACAACCCTTCGTTGATCAGTCGCTACGAACCGCCGGGTCACCCGTACAACCGCTTCTACCGCGGCGCGGTCTATCAGCATGCGGCCTACGGTGGCGGTCGCGAAGACCTTATGACCATCATCGACATCACGTCGGAATTCTCGATCTTCCCGGTACGAGTCCACGGCTCGGCGGGGCAGTCGTTCGAGGGGATCGCGGTCAACGCGGACCACCTCTACGCGGCCCGTCACGCCGACGGCGTCGAGATCTTCGATCTGGCCGATCCGCTCGATCCGGTGACCGTGGCCGAAGTCACCTCGCTGACCAACGCGTGGGATATCGCCTTCAAAGGTGACTTCGCACTGGTCGCCGACGGGATCGGCGGCTTGGCGATCCTCGACGTGAGTAATCCCGCGACGCCGATTCACCTGACGACCCTGCCGACCAGCGGCGCCGCCGTCGATGTCGACGTGACCGGAGACTTGGCTGTGGTGGCCAACGGCAGCGCCGGCATCGACATCTTCGATATCTCAGACCCGACCGATGCGTTTCTCGTCAGCACGTTCAACACCTCCGGACTGGCAATCACCCTCGATGCGACCGGGAATCTGGTCTTCGTCGCCGACTGGGACGACGTCGAGGTAATCGACGTGAGCAATCCCGCCGCGCCGACGGCGGCCGGCTGGGAAAACACTCCGGTGCGGGCCATGGGACTCGCCGCCGAGGGCGATCTCATAATCGTGGCCGACTGGTCGCGCATACGGCTTTACCGCTACGGATCGACCACGCGCGGCGACATCGATCTGTCGGTCGACGGGATCGCGTTTGGCAACGTCCCGGTCGGCGCCACGGTCGACACCACATTTACCGTCAGTAACAGCGGCGGCGGTCCGATCAACGTGACCGACATCGTCGATTTCGGGGACAACTTCGTCGTCCAGCCACCGCAGGCGTTCACCCTCGCACCGGGCGAGTCGCACGAGGTCACGGTCTCGTTCACCCACGCCGCGCCAGGCTACGATGCGACGTTCATGCGCGTCGACTCGGACGACCAGGACGAGTCGCAAATAACCTTGCCGTTGACCGCCGACGACAACCCGAATTCCCTCAACATCGGCGACCAGGCGCCTGACTTCTCACTCACGGACCGCGACGGGATCGTGCACAACCTTTCCGATTACCAGGGGCGTATCGTCGTAATGGCGTTTTTCGCCAACTGGTGACCGGTGTGTGGTCCGGAGTTCTCGGACCTCGAAGCGGCGATCTGGCAGCGGTATCTCGACGACGACCTCATGGTGCTGGGTTTGAATGCAGGCGGTGACAACGCTGAGGATCTCGCAGTTTTCGTCGATGCGTTCCAGATCACCTTTCCGATCCTGCTCGGCGCGAACAACGCCTTCTACGAATACCGCCAGTCGGGCAATTTCTCGCCGTATCCTCTCGATTACGTCATCGATCAGGCGGGCCGCGTGGCCTATTTCAACACCGAATACGCACCGGAAGAGATGATCGAAGTTATCGAGCAGCTACTGGCCACGCCGGTGGGCGTCTCCGACGAGCTACCGGCAGCGACGGCAGCGCAGTTGACGGTTCGGCCCAATCCGTTCAACCCGCGCACCTGGATCGCGTTCGATCTGCCGGCTGCGGCGACCGTCTCCGTCACGGTGCACGATACGCGGGGCCGCGTGGTGCGCCGGTTGATAACAGGCGAGCAACGTCCTGCCGGACACCATCAACTGCTTTGGGACGGCAACGATGCCGGCGGCCGGACCTTGCCCTCGGGCGTCTACTTCGCCCGGCTCGATACCGGCGCCAAGGTATTGACCCGCAAGATGACGCTCTTGCGATAGCCGCGTGGTCGCACCGAACGGCGGCCGCGCCAAACGGCGACCGCGCCAAGCGATGGTCGCACCGAGCGGCGGTCGCGCTCTGAGTCACTAACTTCGCTGGGCGGCGAAATTCCGCTGCAACGAGAGGAAAAAATATGCGCAATCTAGCTGTAATAACGGTGATCGCCGTGATGATCTGGCCCGCCGTGGCCGCGGCGGTCTACGAGATCGGCGACACGGTCGAGGATTTCACTCTGGTCGATCTCGACGGCCAAGAAGTCTCGCTTTACGACCTCAGCGGCCAGGTGATCTTGCTGAACTTCTTCACCACCTGGTGTCCCGGCTGCAACGAGGAAGCCGCCCACTTGCAGAATCTGTGGGAAAGCTACCAAGACCAGGATGTCACGGTGCTGGCGGTCAACTTCCAGGAACCGGCCGCGCTGGTCCAGGGGTGGGCGCTGGCCAACGACGTGACCTACCCGATCTGGTTGGCGCCCGACTGGAACCTGCTGCCGCTATTTACCGAAAACGGCGGCATCCCGTACAACACCGTCCTGGACCGCACGATGGTCCTGCGTTACTCGCAACAGGGTTTCGATCTGGACGGGATCACCGAACTGCTCGAGGAAGTCCTGGCCGAGGACAACGTCGCCACCGACGCGGCGAGCTGGAGTCAGGTCAAGGCCGCGTATCGCTGATTCGGGTCGGCGGTGCCGGATATCGCGGCCACATTATCGGGAACTCCCGGACCGGTCGGGCGTAGTGGCAGCATCGTGCGCTATCCCCCGCACCGAAATCTCGTCTGCGCTGCCTGCAGCGACCGCACCGGCAAGCGGCTGACGAGTGCGTCGAAAGGAACCCGAATGAAGACAGTCACACCCCTGAAGTACGCGGTGACCGTGCTGGCGCTCGTTGCGTTGCTGGCTGCGAGCACGGCCACTGCCCAAGAAGAGACACACGGCTGGCTAGGAGTCTCGATGCAGGAGTTGAGTCCCAGCCTGGTCAAGGCGCTCCAGCTGAAAGACGGCGGCGGTGTCCTGGTCAACGAGGTCATCGCCGACTCACCTGCGGAGAAAGCGGGTGTCGAGGACGGCGACATCATCGTCTCCTTCGCCGGCCAGAAGATCGAGAGCTCTGGCGACCTCGCCAAGGCGGTGAGCAAGACCGAGCCGGGTCAAAGTGTCAACCTGGTCGTCGTCCGCGACGGCGCGCGACGCACGCTGAAGGCTGAGATCGGTGAGAAAAAGCGTGACGATCGGATGCACCAGTACCGGTCCCAGGACGACGACGATGTCTGGATCTTCGGCGGTGACGAAGATCATTTCGTCTGGAAGGGATCCCCAGGCGGCAAAGAGTGGAAGCTCAAGAATATGTTCCGGCACGCCGACCGCGGTTACCTCGGCGTACACCTGGACGATCTCGGCGAGCAGCTGGGCGAATACTTCGGCATCGAGGACGGCGAGGGTGCGCTGGTCACCGAAATCGTCGAGGATGGCCCCGCCCAGCAGGCCGGCTTGCAAGCGGGCGATGTGATCGTGAGTTTCGGTGACGAGAAGGTCACCTCCTCGGCCGATCTACACAGTGTCATCGGTGAGACCAAACCAGAACAAGAGGTGACCGTCGGGGTCGTCCGCAAGGGTAAGAAGAAAGAGATCAAGATCACCCTGGGTGAAGTACCGGATCGCGACGAGTTCTCACACTTCAAGATGATCGCCCCACGCGTGCAATACCGTCACCTACCCAAGGCGTTTAAGTTCCACTCACCGGGTGCCGAGCACGAGGTCATCCTCCAACATATGATGGAGGGCGATGCCGCCGAGATGAAAGCACTCAGCGAGGAAATGGCCAA
>JAUVBS010000396.1 GCA_030591105.1 bacterium
CCGGCTCCTTCGCCATCCTGGCTGCGGAGCCTGCGTGAGGCCCCATGACCAAGGGGTTAGACTATCCGCCCCGGATTCATACTCGGGGCGAAAACGGAGAGACACATTTTCACAGGCACAACGTTAAATTAACGCGATAATCCCTACTCGGATTTTTTGCGAATTGTTTCGATCAGAGGCCGGGCGTGAATCAGCCGGGCCTTGCACCACGAAGCTGACCGCGCTGCAGCGCAGCGGAACCTCGGAGGATATCGCCGGCATGAGTTCGCAGCCTACCGATCCCGTCCCCGAGCGGTCGAACGACGCCGCACCGGATACGACGAATCTCGACTTCATCCGTCAGATCGTGGCCGAGGACATAGCCCGCGGGACCCACGCTGGCCGCGTGCACACGCGCTTCCCCCCCGAACCCAACGGCTATCTGCACATCGGCCACGCCAAGAGCATCCTGCTGAACTACGGTATTGCGCAGGAATTCGGCGGTAAGTTCAACCTGCGCTTCGACGATACCAACCCGGAGAAGGAAGAAACCGAGTACGTGGAATCGATCAAGCGGGATACACGCTGGCTCGGAGCCGATTGGCAGGAGCGCGAGTATTACGCGTCGGACTATTTTGACCAACTCTACGAGTGGGCCCAGTATCTGATCCGCGAGGGCAAGGCGTACGTCTGCTCTCTCGACGACAAGCAGATCCGCGAGTGGCGCGGTACCGTGACGAGCCCGGGCCGGCTCAGCCCCGACCGCGACCGCGCGGCCGAGGAGAGCCTCACGCTGCTCGAGCAGATGAAGAACGGCGAGTTCCCCGACGGCACGTACACACTGCGGGCGAAGATCGACATGACGCATCCGAACATGAAGATGCGTGACCCCTTGATCTACCGCATCAAGCGGCTGCCGCACCACCGCACCGGCGATGCGTGGCACATCTACCCGCTGTACGACTTCGCCCACGGCCAGAGCGATGCCATCGAGGAGATCACCCACTCGATCTGTACCCTCGAGTTCGATGTGAATCGTCCGCTCTATGACTGGTTCATCGACAACCTACCGGTGGCGCACCGGCCGCGGCAGTACGAGTTCGCCCGGCTGAATCTCACCCACACCGTATTGAGTAAGCGCAAGTTGCTCCAGCTGGTTGAGCAGAAGCACGTCACCGGCTGGGACGATCCACGCATGCCGACCATCAGCGCGCTACGCCGCCGGGGCTACACCGCCACCGCGTTGCAGACGTTCTGTGAACGCATCGGTGTCGCGAAACGCGATTCGACCGTCGATCTCGCGTTGCTCGAGTGGGCAATCCGCGACGAGCTGAATCTGCGGGCCAACCGTGTGATGGCGGTGCTGCGGCCGTTGAAGGTCGTGATCACGAACTACCCCGAAGACCAAGAGGAGTTGATCGAAGCGGTCAACAATCCCGAGGACGAGAGCGCCGGCACGCGGCAGGTTCCGTTCTCGCGAGAACTGTGGGTCGAGCGGGAGGATTTCCGCGAGGAGGCGCCGCGGAAGTGGTTCCGCTTCGCACCGGGACGGGAGGTACGGCTCAAGCACGCCTATTTCGTCACCTTGCAGGAGGTCGTCAAGGACGATCGGGGCGAGGTAACGGAGCTGCGCTGCGTATACGACGCCGCCTCGCGCGGCGGGCAGTCGCCCGACGGCCGCAAGGTGCGGGGCACGCTGCACTGGGTGTCGGCGCGGCACGCCGTCGACGCGGAGATACGGCTCTACGATCATCTGTTCGCGACACCGACGCCCGACGCGGGTGACGATTTCATCGCCAACCTCAATCCCGATTCACTCGAGGTTCTAGCGGGCTGCAAACTCGAGCCGTCGCTGGCCAGCGCGCAAGCGGGCGACCGGTTCCAGTTCATGCGCCAGGGCTATTTCTGCGTCGACAGTGTAGATACCGCTCCGGATCGGCTGGTTTTTAATCGAACCGTGACACTGAAGGACTCCTGGACCAAGATCGAGGCCAAAGCAAAGAAATAGACGCTGCGATTACTGGATTGCGATCGAAGTCCGCCACGAAGGAGACACGCGATGAAAACGATTCCGAGCTCTTGGAATCTGAGCTTTTTGATCTGTCTGGTATTGGTCGCCGTTCTACTCACTCCCTTGGCGGTCTGCGCTGCCGACGAGTACAGCAAGCAGCCAATGATGGGCTTCAGCCTGGGTTACGGTACGGCCGAAACTCTCGACGAGATCGGCTGGGAGAGCGGTATCGTCCCCGGTATGCGCTTCCTCGTGCCGGTCAGCGCGAACTGGAAGGTGGGGGGCGAGATGCAGGGGTGGACCTACCTCGGTTCGGAAGATCCTCGGCCGCAGCGCAACATGTTCTACATCGGCCCGATCGTAACCTGGGGTAAGGGGCGCCACGGTCCGTTTCTGGGTGCCAGCCTCGGCTTCGGCTCTTTGATCTACGAGGTCTATGACGACGATGGCAACCGGAACCGGGCCAGCCAGGGCGGCTGGGGTTTCGGCTTCTCGGCGGGCTGGATGTTCCAGACCTCGGACAAGTTCGCCTTCGGGCCGCGGCTGGACTACGTCTACCTCGATGTCGGTCAGCCGACCGTCAATTACGAGTTGGTCGATCGGGTGCTCACACCGCAGCTCTTGACACTCGCGGTCGCCATCGAGTTTCCGTAACCACCGCCAGCGGAGGAAAGATCCCGTGCCTGAACGCCAGAAAGTCGCCCTGACCCGTTTTGCCAAGAGTGCCGGCTGAGCGGCGAAGCTGAGTCCGGGGGACTTGTC
>JAUVBS010000497.1 GCA_030591105.1 bacterium
CTGCGAGACGAAGATGCCACGTGATTCGTTGTTGGTGCGCCCGGCGCCGGTGATCGTACTGGTGGCCGTGCTGATCGTCGCGCTGGCGACGTGTAGTTTGATCGTTGCCGGTTGCGGCAAGAGCGATCCCGAGGAGACCACGCGCACCGCAACTGCGCGTACTGCTACCGGTTCGGAACAACCGAGGACGGGCGCGGTGGCGTCGGCTAGGGAAAACGTCGTGGCGCCTGGCACCGCGTCGATAAAATACCGCTCGCCCCAAGGCATGTTCGCGGTCACCTGGCCTTCTGGCTGCAATGCTCTGCGCACGCGCAAGCCGACCGGCGCACCGCCCGATGGCGAGTTCCCGGGTAGCGCCCCCACGGAGTTGGGCGTCTACTGTGACCGAGCCGGATACACGGGAGAGGGCTGTGCGGTGCGCGGTTTCTATAACCAGACTGCCGAGGGCGGCGGCCCGCCCCACCCGCGTATGGTCATCGCCCAGATCGAGACGATCATGACCACCTACGGCGTCGAGGTCACCAGCCAGACGCCGGGTAGCTGGGGATCCCTGCAGGGTGTCGACGTGCACTGCGGCGAGCGGGACGGTTTCGGCGAATTGTGGGTCCGCGGCCTCCTCGCCGGTCCTCACTACTACTTGCTCATTGCCTGGAGCCAATCGGGTGGACTGTCCGAGAATCCTGTCTACCAGACGTTCTTCGATTCGTTCAGAGTGCTGGGGTCCGATGATCCCGAGCCGTGATTTCCTGCCTCGGTACAGGTACCGGCGATGAGCGAGAGGAAAGCAACGAGATGATGTGTAACCCGTTCGGTATTCAACGGTGCGGGAGAGGCAAGTTCGCGCTCGCGGTGCCGGTGCTGGCCGTGGCGCTATTGGCGGCGATCTTTGTGATCCCGACCGCCATTGCACCCCCACCCGCGGTCTCCCAAACTGCGGACGAGGTCGTCCGCAGCGTCGACGCGACGATCCAGACTCGCCAGGACATGCAACACGAGCAAGATGAGTGGGAGGCCGAACGAACCAGCCTGATCGCCCGCTACCGCTCCGCCCAGGCGAGCATCGGCTATCTGGAAAAGCGCCGGACTACGGAACAAGCGCGGCTCGACGCACTGCAGGATCGCATCGCCGAACTGCAGCGACGCGTCGAAGAGTCGGTCCGACTCGAGAGTAGCCTCGAGGACACTTTGCGCACGGTGTTACGCCGGCTCGAGGAGAGCGTCTCGCGCGATCTGCCGTTTTTGACCGAGGAGCGTTCGTTGCGTCTGGCGTCACTGCGCCAGGAGCTGGTCCGTCCCGACATCGCTGGTGCGGAGAAGTTGCGGCGCCTGCTCGAAGCACTCCAGATCGAAGCCCAGTACGGCGGCACGGTCGAGGTCTATCAAGACCGCATCACGGTCGCCGACGAGTCGATTCATACCGACATCTTGCGACTCGGTCGTCTGTCGCTCTTCTGGATGACGCCCGACGGCCGCCGCGTCGGACGGTACGACGAAGCGACCGGCCAGTGGGTCGAGCTGCCCGGCAAGTATCGGCGGTCGATCCAGCGGACGGTGGAGTTGGCCACGCGCATGCGGCCCACGGCCATCGTGGGGCTACCCATCGGGAGGGTCGCGCCATGAGAACCGCTCTGCCGCACCTGCCGCTGCACCTGCCGCTGCACCTGCCGCCGCGCACTCTGCCGCTCGCGTCGCTGTTCGTTTTGCTGCTCATGACTGCGGCCAGCACCGCCATGGCCCAGGACATTCGTGAGGCTGCGCGCAAAGCCGAAACCGACCGGCAGGCCGCTGAGACCGAGGCGCACCAGATCGAACAGCGTATCCTGGCCGACCGGGAGGCGTTGATCACTGCGGTTACCGAGGCCGAAAGCCGCCAACTCGCCCTCGAGAGCGAGGTGGCTGACCTGCGCCGCCGCATCACCACCGGTCAGCAACAACACCAGGAGTTGGCAGAGCAGTGGTCCGTTCGCGAGCTGGGTTTTC
>JAUVBS010000143.1 GCA_030591105.1 bacterium
CGCTGCGATCCAGTCCGACGGAATCAGACCTTCGTGTCCGGGGCGGCCCAGCAACAATCCCGCGACCAGCACACCGGCCAAGAGCAAGGGTAAGATCTGCTTGGCGAACCCCCCGCTGGCGGTGAACCAGTCGTGAAGCTCGCCCTTTTCGGTGGCGACCGCCCAGGAAAAAGCGACCGTGCCGACGGTGAACACAGTGACCGGATCGCCGGGGCGCAGGACCAGGGCGCCGGCGGTCAGAGCCGCTACAACGAGGGGTTTCCACCACGTCAGACCATACCAGCCAACCAGGGTCGCGCCTAAACCGGTGGCGGCAACGCCGGTCAACAGCCACTTCGCGTCGTGGATCCGACTCCAGAACCCACCGGTCCCGCCACTCCCGCAGCTCCCATCGGTCCCACCGGCTCCACCACTCCAGTTGGCGAAGACCAGCACCGCGATCATGGCGGTAAAAGTCAGGGCTGTCTGCCACAACGGGCGCGCTCCGTCATCCTCTGGCATCGGCGCCTGGGCCATGGCCAGCTCCCGTTCATCGTTGCGGAAGACCAGGTGCATGATCAACCCGATCACGATGCTGAATACGATGGCTCCCACCGCCCGACCGACGCCGAGTTCGACGCCCAGGACCCGCGCGGTCAGGATGATGGCCAACGCGTTGATCGCCGGACCGGCGTAGAGAAACGCAGTCGCCGGACCGATACCTGCGCCCATGCCGTAGATGCCGGCAAACAACGGCAGCACGGTGCAGGAACAGACGGCCAGTACCGTACCCGAGACCGACGCCACGCCGTAGGCCACGACCTTGCGTGCGCCAGCACCGAGGTACTTCATCACCGAGGTCTGACTCACGAATACGGAGATCCCGCCGGCGATGAAAAACGCCGGCACCAGACACAACAGAACGTGCGCCCGGGCGTACCAGCGGGTCAGAGCGAGGGCTTCGGAAACGGCGCCGTCGAACCGGGGATTGCCCACCGGCAGATGATAGAGGGCCAGGAACACCGCGACGGCGATGACGAGTGCCTTGGCTTCGCGCTGCAGACTCATCGGTTCACCCTAGAAGCTCGGTGGTTTGTCGGGCCTTGATCTGGAGAACGGATTCCACGCAGCCGAAGAAATTCATCACGCACGGCACGAGCAGGGAGTAGAAGACCTGGTTGCCGCGTTTCTCATCCGCGATGATGCCGGCGGTCTTCATGATCGAAAGGTGCTTCGAGACGGTGGACATGTCCGAGCCGATCATCTGCTGCAGCTCGTTGACACAGCGCTCGCCCCGCGACAGTTCGTCGACGACGAAGAGCCGGGTCGGGTGAGCGAGGGCCTTCATGACCTGGGCTCGGGCCTCGAAAAGAGCCTTGGTTTTGGGATCCATCATGGCAGGGCCGTTCATTGGGATGGTTGTGGGCTGTTTGGCAACATAGCCAAATAGCAAAGGAAAACAAAGAACATATTTGTCCGGTGATCGGACGGGCCGTTGCTGTGCGGCAAGGCATGAAAGAACCCCCCGGGGGGTCCTCGGCGCTGCCGAATCCGAGGTTCGGGCCGATTCGGAGCGCGGAAGTCATGGGTTACGCCGTGATCGGAACTCCAGGCTACGGCCAGTTGATCACGGCGCGGCCAAGCCGGCGGGGACATCCGAAGTCTCGGCTCGCGACCCGGCGAGCACCCGCTCCGCCAACGGCCGGTACATCAGACCGTAGAACATGTCCAGGTAACGCTGGGTTTCCTCGCGTTCGATGTTGGAGATGTAGCGCCAGAAACCGTAGACGCGCGAGAGTGCGAGCATGCGGCTCGCGTATAGTTTCCAGGTGTAGCGCTCTTCGACGCGTCGTATCGCGCCCTCGGAAATGCGTTGCCACACCGCGGCGTCTTCACGTGCGGTGCGCAGGAACTCGGCCATCTGTCGGGCGGCCTCGTCGCCGTGATTGGGATCGAGGTGGAACCCCGACACGCCGTGTTCGATGCTCTCGAGCGGTCCGCCGTAGCGCGTGGCGAAGATCGGCAGGCCCGAGCTCATAGCCTCGATCACGGTCAGACCGAAAGCCTCGAACAGGGCGGGCTGGACGAATGCGCCCCGGGTGTCGGCCACGAAACGGTACAGCTCGCCGACGAGGACCTTCTCGGTCTGCAGCGGAATCCAGCGCACCTTGTTTTCCAGGTCGTAACGGTCGAAAAGATCGTGGATGAGCCGGATCTGTTCCTGCTCCTCGTTGTCTTGCGATTGGTCGGGATCGATGTGCCCCCCGATCAGGAACAGGTGTGCTTCCTTTTGCAACTCGGGACTGCGGCCGAACCACTCCACGAGCCCCGCCGCGTTCTTGATCCGATCGAGCCGCGACATGGCAAACAGCAGCGGTTTACGTTCTCCAGACGACTCTCCCGGCAACTCCCCGCGCGCCGCTTCTGTTTGGGGCCCGTAAACGAGCTCCGCCACTCGGCTGCGTAGCTCCGGCGAGCGACGATTCGTTTCGGTAAAGGGGAAAAAAGTCTCCGTATCGGCGCCCGGTGATACAATGTTGAACTTGGGATCGAAAATATCGACGCCATCGACCACACGATACAAGCCGGGCAGCGAGTACGCGCAGTAACTCTCGTACTGGCCGACACTCTCTTCCGTACCGGCAATCTCCTGATAGGTGCTGGTGATGATGAAATCGGCCGTGTTCATGGCGATGAAATCCGCCGTGTACTGGCAGGCGAAGGAGTGTTCTTGCTCGTGATCGCGCCAGTACAGATCGGAGTAGACGTACTTGGATTTTTCCAGGGCGTGCGCGATGTTGCACTGGGTTACACCGAGACTTCGCGAGAGCAGCGAAGCGACGAGGTTGCCGTCGGAGTAGTTACCCACGATCAGCGCCGGCCGTCCGCCCAGCTCGGCCTGGATTTCCTTCTCGACCTCGCCGGCAAAACGCTCCAGGTAGGGCCAGATCTTGAAGCGTGAGATCCACTGAGGTATGACCTCACCGTTGTGATCCCGGAACGGAACGCGCAGTATGCGGGCGTTGCGCGTGCCGGTGATCGGCTCGGTGCGCCGGTCGCAACCGGTATCATCGGCCTCGGGGATCAACCGTGTGACAACGAGTATCTGGGGCTCGATGTCCAGGCCCTGGCCCCGGATCGAGCGGTACATCTCCTGTTCGAGCGCGCGCACCTGGTCGAGAATGTATACCACCTGGCCGCCGGTGTCCGGTTTGCCCAGCACGTTGGCCTGCCCGAAGTAACCGTGAGGCGAGAGGATCACAATGGAGAAGATCATCGGGATGCGGGCCAGGAACAACGCGAGCTGATCGGGCGAGGGCGCCTCGATAATGTCCGAGAGCAGGCCCATGCTCTCGGTGATACGATCGGTCGTGTCGCCCCAGCCAGGCTCGAAACCCAGCTTGCGCAGGTCATGCTCGACGACGCGCCAGTCGGTACCCGTCGGTTGTCCGCCCAGCAGCGCCAGAGCCTCACGCAGTGCCCTACGCAACTCCTCGAGGTTGCGTACAATATCGTTGAGCATGAGTTGCTGTCCTTGCACCTGGTGCAGACGCAAGAAATCGAATAGCCGCTGGTCACCCTTGCCGAGTTGTTCGAAGAGACGACCGGAGAGATGGCGGTTCAGAAAATCCACGCCGCGCCCGATGGACCGCGTTTCGCGCAAGCGGGGAAAATCCCGTTCGAACGGTCCGAGATCCACTTCCAGTACCCAGTCGCCGTTCTGATGCCAACCGTCGACGAGGTTTTCCTTGGCGGCCAGGAATTCCGAGAGGTCGGCCTCGCGACAGTGCAGCGTGTCGGCGTCGATGTGTACGAAGAGCCATCTCGCCACACCACTACGCAGGGCCACGTAAGTCGCCGACGACTGGACGACAGCCTCCTGCGCCCTGTGTATCATCACATCCAGTATCGTCCCGCGCAGGATGCGACCTTCGTCGGTATTACAAAAGCTCTCGAACTCGTCCACCAGGTCGGACCGTAAAAGCAGCGGCTTGTTGCGTTCCAGGTAGCGGCGCATGAGCAAGAAGACGGTTGGTCGATGTTGCTGTAGTGTGCGTTCGATCTCCGCGATCATGCCATTCCTTCCTCGAGCGCTTGTTCTTCAGCCGGGCCGTGTTCTTCGTCCGGGTCGCGTGCAATTTCCGGCACGCGAATCTGCCCCATGAAGTCGTAATGCGCAATCCCTTCCAGGACTCCCGCTGCATTGTGGCCGCGGGCGAAGTAGATGCGTGGACGCCCGCGCAACGGTTCCAGTTCGGGACTGTAGTTACCGACTACCACACCCAGGGTATCGCCCCGGAGCATATCCTCGTCGTTGCCCGAGTCGCCGACCACGAACAGATGGTCGGGGGAGAATCCCCATTTGAGGGCGAGGAAACGGATGGCCAGCCCCGACGAGGCGCGGATCGGGATCAAATCGAGATACGCTTCGAATGACATGATAGGTCTGACCCGCAGACCGCGCTGGCGCAGAAACCGCTTGATGTCCCGGTAGCTGGGTGCCTTGTCGGGATCGTAGTCGTAGCTCAGCTTGAAGCGGCGCTGGTGCCGCGGTTTCTGCAAGTACAGCCCCGGCAACTCGTCGAGTGCCTCCCGGACAGCCTCCGGATACCAGGCGTAGTCGATCTGTTTTTCCCAGGAGCGATCGCCGATGGCTTGCTCGCGGTAGTAGATCTCGGTGCCGACGCTGGTGATCAGTATGTCGGGCATCGGCGCGCCAAGCTCCGCGATCACTTCCACCGCGCTGGCGATGTCGCGGCCGGTGGCGACGGCGAAGGCCACCGTTTCGCGGGCCTCGGTGATCATCGCGCTGAATTTCTGCAACGACTCTGCGTCGCTGCCGGTCAAAGTGTTGTCGATGTCGGAGATGATCATGCGGTCGGTGGTCAGGAGCTGGAAGCGATTCGTCGCTGTCGGTAACTGCTCGGGCGCGGACAGCGGTAGCACCTGCTTCACGTTCGCCACATAACGCGCCGCGTGGCTCGACCATGTATAGTTCGCGTGCACTCCCTCGACACCGCGGCGCGCGTACTCATGCCAGCGCGACTCGTCGGTGATGACCGAGAGAATCGCGTTGCCGATGGCCGGCCGGTCCAGCGGATCGACGAGGACTCCGTTTTGACACGCCTTGATGATGTCCTGGGGACCGCCATCGTGAGTGGCTACGATGGGCAGACCGCTCGCAGCCGCCTCGATGAGGGTCAGACCGAACGGTTCAGTCAGGGCTGGATTGACGAAGACGCCGCCCCTGGCCGCAGCCAGTCGGTACAGGTCGGGCACTTCCTCGGGTTCGTGGTGCTTCGGGTAGGCCACCGAGCCGTAGAGGTCGAACTTGTCCACCAGCATCAAGATTTCGGACAGGACACGACGCGGCATGGGATCGAGCTGGCTGATATCGTCCCGGTTGCCGGCGATCACCAGGAGATTCGCGCGTTCGCGCAGCTCGGCATTGCCGGCGTACGCCTCGATGAGTGCCGAAAAATTCTTGCGCTCGTCGGGACGGGCGATGGCAAAAATCAACGGCTTCTCCGGTTGCGCGAGGAATTTGTCCACGCGTTCCGCAACTGCCGGCCGTGGCTCATCCGGCTGACACGGCGAGAACCGGGTCAGGTCCACACCGGGCGGGATGATCACCATGCGCTCGGGCTGGTAATGATCGTAAAGCGGATACTGCTGCGCGACCTCCTGGTTCGTGCTGGTGATGACCAGAGCCGCCGTTTCCAGGGCGCGTTCCTCGGCCTCGATCCGGGTGGTGAAGTTGTACTTCTTCTCCAGGACGTCTTCCCGGCTACGCCCCTCCAGCAGGCACTGCTTCTTGACACGCCCCAGTGAATGCCCGGTGAACATCATCGGTACGCCGAGCAAGGTCGCGAGCTGCGCGGCGACATAGCCGCCGTCCGCGTAGTGACCGTGGATGACCTGGGGAATACGGCCGACCTGTTTGATGTGCCGGATTGCGGCATCCACAAAACCGTCCAGGTAGGGCCACAGCCGTTCCTTGTGGAGATACCTTTTCGGTCCCGACGGGATGCGAACGAGGTAGGCGTGTTCGGCAAGTATCTCGCTCATCGTCGCGTATTCGGGATCGACACG
>JAUVBS010000019.1 GCA_030591105.1 bacterium
GGCTATCCGCTCGCGCTAGAACGGAATCAGATTTCCCTGCCCGCGCGCATCGTCGCCGTCGCCGATGTCTACGACGCTCTGACCAGCAAGCGTGTTTACAAGAGCGCCTGGGAGCACGACGAAGCGATCGATTCGCTCCGCGCCGGGTCCGGTAAGCAGTTCGACCCCGCGCTGGTGGCAATCTTTCTTTCCCATCAGGACGATCTACACGACATCCGTTTGCAGTATCCCGACTGAGCTTCGCACGCTAGATCGGCTCGGCGTCTGGCGGCAGCGTCGGCTCGGCGAAGAGGCTCTCGTGTCGTAGGCAGACAGCTTGGCCGACCGGCGACTTGCGCGGCTTGCGCACGTAGCGGCGCTCGGTCCAGATCACCGGTACCATACCCGCGTGACGGTCCTTGCTGTGCAGGGCGGCCAGAGCTGCAGCCTTCTCCAGGATGCGGCGGGGCACCTGTTCCGGTTTGCCGCCGGTCCGCAGGATCACGTGGCTGCCACCGACACTCTGGGCGTGGAACCACAGATCGCGCAGCGCCGCGGCCCGGTGGGTCAGCTGATCGTTCTCCGCGGCGTTGCGACCGATCCAGACTTCCCAACGACCTTCGATGAGATAGCGGCGGAACGGGCGGGTCGGCTCGTCGGGCGATCGGGCGCCTCGCCTCGCCGGCGCTCTGCCGGAGAGGTCGCCGAGCAATTCCTGATAACCGGCGCGCAACGCGAGCAGAGCTTGCAACCGAGGTGCCGCGAGAGGCGGCGCCACTGCTGCGGGTAGATCGGTGATGAGCGCTTCGAGTTCTGTCTGTATCGCCGTCAGCGCGGTCGCAGTGGTGCGGGCGTCGGCGAGCCGCTGTCCGATCAGTGCGTGACCGCGGTCGGCTTTACGGGCCCGCTGGAAGTAACGTTCCATGTTCGCCGGGCCGCTCAATGCGGGATCGAGCGCGATGCGACGCAGCTGGCCGTCGTGGGGGGCGATCAGCTCGACCTCGGCCAGACCGGACCGCAGCTCGTGCAGGTACACCGCGAGGGTCTCTGCGTCACGGCGAAAATCGGCGCGGTGGTCAGCGATGGCAAAATCTCGTGTGAGGTTGGCAACCAGACGTTCGGCGCGCTCGCTTTTTTGCCGCAGCGCGCGGCTCAAGCGATCGTGCAACTCGGTCTCCAGGTTGCGGGCGACAAATTGCAACGCTGTCGCGCCGAACCGGTCGCCAGTACCGTCGGCGGCCGGTAGGGATCGGTCGCCGGTTTCCCAGGTCGCTGACGGTGGGAGTTGGGTCAGGACGGAGTGCAGCGGTCGGTGCAGCGCCCAGAGTAGACGGGCGCGCGCGTCGAGCAACACGGTATTGCCGCGCGGTCCGAACAGTTGGTGCAGCAACGTCCGGCGCTCCTGGTTGCCGTCTACTTGCCAGTCGAGAGCGACGACGGCATCATCCAGAAGGAGTCCGACACCGGTCAGGCGGCAACCGCGCAGGTGAGGCGCCAGCGGCGTTTGGTAGCTGCGCTGCAGTGCGTCGGGTAACGGTGCGGGCAAGCGCCCATGATGGTCGAATAACAGGCACGCCCCCGGTCGGGCGAAGAGGTAAATACCGGGTCGGTCGTCGCCGTCGAGCCACAACCCGGTCCAGCCCGGACCGCCCTCGGTGCGAAATAGCGTGCGGCCGACCAGATCGCGGCGCCAGCGCTGCAGCAGTGCAGTCAGCTGGTCGCGGTCCCGCCACGGCCGGTCGTCTACCATTCGTTCACCTGTCTGCCACGCGGTTACGCGTGGACGATCCGGGTCAGAAAAACGTCAAACCGAGTGAGATCTTGAAATCGGGCGAATCCTCCAGACCGATCCGGATCTCGGTGAAGAGCCGGTTACTACGACTGATCATCAGGCCGACGCCGCCGGCGACATTCAACCCGAACTCGGTGTGGGACGAAAGGCCGTCGGGGTTGAAGTGGTTGATTGCGACGCCGCCGCCGGCATAGAACGACCAGTCCTTCTGGGCCAGTTCGGTGAACTGGTAGAAGAGGTCGAGGTTCAGGGCGATGACGAATATGTCGTCGCCGAAACCGACTTCCAAACTTGGCTGCAATCCGGTGTTGCCAAACGGCCGCGCCACTTCGGCGTGGCAACCGACGAACAGCTGCTGGAAATTGCTGTCGCCGGTGTAGCCGGCGCGAAAACCCCACGGAATGGCCATCTCGGCGTGGGCGGTGCCCACGGTTGCCAGCAACAGTGCGGCGGTAACGACGACGCGGATCTTGTTCATGACGCCTCCTTGCGTGGGGCCGCTTCGCACGCTCTCGGTACGGCAATGGTTTTGCAGCGAGTTCTAGCCGATCGGCCGGTCGGGCGCAAGCGGGGATGCGCTGGGGACTCGACGCGTCGGTGTGATTCCGGGTATTGTACGTGCCGGATGGTGCAGTGGGTTCCCGAAAAGGACGGGCGTGGCCCGCAGCAGGCGTGAACCCGAGTCTGTCGCCGGACCGGACCGGACCGAGCCGAGCCGAGCCGAGCCGAGCCGAGCCGAGGCGACCCGTGCCCGGTTGCGCCGTGAATATGCCCTGGCCTATTGAGCATTCGGCGAGTTGTGTCTACACTGGCTTGGCCTCGCCGGTGCGGGGTCGGGGCCGGCCGCTCACCTGGCCCTACTGATTTCATCAGACGGAAGGAACCGCATGCTCAGCATGACCGGATTTGGCAGCGGCCAGGCGTCCGTGGACGGGGCGTCGGTCACGGTCGAGTTACGCTCGGTCAACCACCGCTTCCTCGATGTAGCACTGAAGCTGCCTTCGACGATGGCTTTCCTCGAGGGCGACATCCGCGCTTTTTTGAAAGAAAAGGTAGCGCGCGGTCGGATCAGCTGCTCGGTCCAACTCGAACGCGCCAGTACGACGGCGACGATGACTGTCGACCGGGTACGGTTAGAGCAGGGGATCGGACTCCTGCGCGAGGCGGCGGATCGGTTGCAGGAGGTCACTGACGAGACCCATACTCCGCGGCTCGAACATCTGCTGGCGATACCGGATCTGTTCGTGGCCGAGGAACCGGAGAGCGACGCGCAGAAGTTACGGGCCGGTGTGCTGGAGGCGTTGGCTTTTGCCACCGACGGTTTGATCGCGATGAAGAGCCACGAAGGCGCCGAATTGACGACCGAACTGGAGCGCCGGATCGCAGCGGTACGCAGACAACATGCGGACGTCGTACAGCTGGCGCCCGAGGCGGCGGCCGAAGCCCACACACGTCTGAGCACGCGCATCCAGGAACTGATCGACGAACAGATCGACCCGCCTCGCTTGGCGCAGGAGATCGCACTGCTCGCCGACCGAGCCAACATCAACGAGGAGTGCGAGCGGCTCGGCGTACACCTCGACAGTTTTCAGGCCTCTCTCACGGACGAAGGGCAGGTAGCCAAGCGGCTCAATTTCCTGCTGCAGGAGATGCACCGCGAGGTCAACACCATGGGTTCGAAGACCAATCTGATGGCGATAACTCAGCTGGTGATCGCCATGAAGGAAGAGATCGAGTCGATGCGCGAACAGATCCAGAACCTAGAGTGAGCCCGATGTACCGGATGCCCCACCCACCACGGCTCCGCGCCGATCAGCCGTCAGGGCGGCCAGGGAGATGGCAATGCTCGTTCTGATCAGTGGACCGTCCGGTGCGGGCAAGAGTTCGTTTCTGCGCGAGTTACTCACGCGGGAGGAACGCCTGACCTTCTCGGTCTCTGTCACCACGCGACCACCGCGCGCGGGCGAGGTCGACGGCACCGACTACCGCTTCGTCACCGACACCGAATTCGACCGCCTGGTCGCCGCCGATGCCTTCGTCGAATGGGCGACCGTCCACGACAACCGCTACGGCACGCTGAAAGAAGAGCTCGACCGGACCATCAACGCCGGCCAGATCCCGGTGCTGGACGTCGACGTGCAGGGCGGAGTGCAGGTGATCGATCTGTTCGGTGACGAGCTGGTTTCGGTCTTTCTCTTCCCGCCGTCGTGGGCGGAGCTGGAGCGGCGCTTACGCCATCGCAGCAGCGATGCCGAGTCCGCCATCGGCCGACGTCTCGCGAATGCCCGCTGGGAGGTCGGCTTCGCTGACCGCTACCGCTACTGGATCGTCAACGACGACCTCGACGAGGCTGTCGCGAGTATGCGCGCGATCGTCGTCGCCGAGCGGTGTCGGCGCGAGCGTTACGCCACTTTGCCCCTGCCACCGCCAGGATCTCCGCCAGACCCCGGAGATAATCCGTAACTTGTATAAATAAAAGCCGTTAGGTAATTTGACCCGGGAACGGCTGCGCCACCGAGTGACCGTGTTTAGGTTCGCTTCGGGCCGTGTGTCGTCTGGAGCGCGGCCCGTGGGGTTGCATTCTGGAGAAATTGTAGTAACGTTCTGCGGTTGCTTATTCCCTGTCCGGACGGCCAGAGTCCGGAATTCGCGTCGAAAACGGTGAGGTCGCATACCGATGACCTATATTCCCCGCAAGCCGGTGACCGACCTGATCCCGAACAAATTCGCGGCGATCAAGATCGCTGCGCTCGAGGCGCGTCGGCTCAACGACCGGGCCCGGATGTTGGGCCTGAGTCTCCCGGGTAAGATCACCACCTTGGCGGTAAAAAGGCTGCTCAACGGCCAGGTCCTGTTCTACGATGAGCGGGAACGGCTGGCCCAGCTCCAGGCTGAGCAGCTGAAGGAGCAACAGGAGCAGGAGGAGCAGGAGGAAGAGTAGATGGCCGGGACCCGCGTTCTGTTGCTGGTCACCGGCGGCATAGCCGCCTACAAGACCTGTTTTTTGACCCGCTTGTTGGTGCAGGCGGGTTTTTCCGTGAAAGTCGCGATGACCGCGGCGGCGCAGCGCTTTGTCTCGCCGATGACGTTCCAAGTTCTCTCCAATCACCCTGTCGCAACCGACCTGTGGGGCGAAGGACAAACCGACGCCCTCGACCATATCGCCTACGCTCGTTGGGCGGAACTGGCGTTGGTCGCTCCAGCGACGGCCGACCTGCTGGGCAAGGCTGCCGGTGGTATCGCCGACGACATCGTCACAACCCTGTTACTTGCTTACCCGGGGACCTTGATCGTCGCCCCGGCGATGAACGACAACATGTGGCGGCATCCAGCCACCCAGGCCAATGCGGCAACGCTTAGCGAGCGCGGCGTGATCCTCGTCGCACCGGGTGACGGGTACCTCGCTTGTGGTGTCCAGAGTGAAGGGCGCATGGCCGAACCGGAGACGCTGCTGGCTGTCGTGCGTGAACAAGCTGCGGCGTTGCCTGGTCCGGTCCGCGACGCTGCGACCGCTGCTGCCGACCCGACCTGGGCCGGGCGCAAGGTCGTCGTCACGGCCGGTCCGACCCACGAACCCATTGATCCGGTGCGCTACGTGGCCAACCGCTCGAGCGGGGTCTTCGGTTACGCCTTGGCCGCCGACGCGGTCCGGCGCGGCGCGGAGGTCACCCTCATTTCCGGTCCGACGAGTCTCGATCCACCCCGTGGACTGGCTCGGTTGGTCCCGACCGACACCGCAGCGGATATGGCCGGAGCGGTGGGTGAAGCGCTCGCTGCCGGCGCCGACTGGCTGATCATGGCGGCGGCGGTCGCCGATTTCGCGCCGGCTGCGGCCGACCAGAAGATCAAGAAAGAGCAGGTCGGTCAGGTGTGGCGTCTCGAACTGTCGCGCACCGTTGACATTCTGGGCGAAGTCGTCCCGGTGCGGCGACAGCCCGGCTTGCGCGTGGTCGGTTTTGCTCTGGAGACCGAAGATCTGCTCGCCGGCGCCGCGGCCAAGCTCGAGGCCAAAGGCCTCGATTTCGTCGTGGCCAACGATCCCACGGCGCCCGATGCGGGCTTCGGGCCCGGCGACCATCGGGTCAAACTCGTCGGCCCAGCCGGCGTTGTCTGGGATAGCGCCTCGCAGCCCAAACCGATCCTGGCCCGTGAGTTGCTCGACCAGTTGGGCACAGCCGTCGCCGAAGAGGCTGGTTCGTGAGCGCCGGGAACCGCAATGACACCGGCGCTGAAGCCGACACCGACACCGGCGCTGACGTTGGCATCGACGCGGACGATTCGCATCAACTACGAGCCTTCCTGACGACCTTTCAAACCTACGTCACGCAGCAACATGAAGCCGGAACCCGGTGGTATCTGGACGCCGGTCCGCCGGAGTCAGAATCCCCGCCCGCGGTTGTCGCGCCGGACGCTGCTTCGACCGCGGTGGACGCTGCCCCCGTCGCGCCGGATGTTGCTCCTGCCGCGCCGCGGACTGCAGCTCCCGGCGCAGAGCCAACCGCGAGTCCGCCGCCGGTCAAGCCGCTCCCGCCGGGCGATTCCCGGCAGGTGGAGGCAACTGCCGGGCGCCAGACGCCGCTGGCTTCTGAGCAGGTGTTCGACGATGCGTGCGCCGTGTTCGTACGCGATACCCTCGCGCACATCGCGCGCTACCGGGAAGCCGTACCCGCGCAGGGTGACATATTCACCGTCAAGGACGAGACCCCAAGCCTCGATCCGGCCGCGAAGCAGACCGCCCTCGCTGAACTTGCCGCCGAAGTGGCCGCGTGCCGTCTGTGCAAGCTCCATGACGGGCGTACCCAGACTGTTTTTGGCGCGGGGAACTCCGATGCGGATCTGGTACTGATTGGTGAGGCGCCCGGGGTGGAAGAAGATCGCCAGGGACTGCCGTTCGTCGGACGTAGCGGTCAGTTGTTGACCGAAATTCTGAAGGCGATCGGGTTCGCGCGCGAGGATGTCTACATTTGCAACATCCTGAAGTGCCGGCCACCGCAGAATCGCGACCCGGAACGCGAGGAAGTCAGCTCCTGCGAGGCGTACCTGCAGCGCCAACTCGAAATCATCGAGCCGCGGATTATCTTGTGCCTCGGCCGCGTGGCCGCCCAGACCTTGCTTGGCACCACGGCGACACTCGGTGCCTTACGAGAGTCGGTACACTTCTACGTCGGGATCCCGGTCATGGCCACCTACCACCCCGCTGCTCTGCTACGAAACGCCCACATGAAGCGGCCGTGCTGGGACGACGTGCGCAAAGTTCGGGCATTGCACGACGCGCTGCGGTGAGCATCCGGTTCGGCCGCGACGAAGACCCCCCGGGGGGTCTTTTACATATCGACGCAGGCCACCGCTAGCCTTCAGCCAACCGAAGCTTTCCTCAACCAGTTTCCATTGCCTCTGGCTCTGAATGTAGTCCACCTGAAGGGGTCGTGCTGGGACGACGTGCGCGCAGTTCGGGTGCTATCCGCCCTGCGGCAACAAGACCGGCATCCCCATCAGCGGCCAGATCAGCCACACGAACAACGCAATCACCACCATCAGCATCAGGCTGGCCGGGATACCGACGCGGAAGAATTCGCCGGCGGTATACTGTCGGCTCTCGTAAGCGATGGCGTTGGGTGCCGCACCGACCAGAAGCAGGAACGGCATGCCGGCGGCGACCAGACTCGCGAACAGGATCACCTCGGGGGCAACGCCCATGTGCGGCGCCATGGTCAGCGCCACCGGCATGCTGATCGCGATGGCGGCGACGTTCATGATGAAGTTGGTCATCAGCAGCACGAAGAACGTCATGCCGAGCACGAAGACCAGCCAGGGGAAATCTTTCAAGTAGGTCAGCCAGTGGATGGCCATCCACTCGGCGGCGCCGGTCTGCCAGAGACAGAAACCGATGCTCATCGCGCCACCGAACAGCAAGATGATGTTCCAGGGGACCGATTCGAGGTCTTCGATTTCCAGGATATTCAACAGGAAGAACAGGACCGTCGTCGTCAGAATCACGGCGCTCTTGTCCAGCGGGTAGAGGGCCGGCACGAAGCTGCGCAGGCTCAGGATCAGGATCGCGGTGAACACGATGACCAGGGTGATGATCTCTTTCGGGCGCATGGGGCCGAGCTGTTTGTAGAGCCGGCGCGCCTGGTCGCGCAACCCGGGGATCTCACTTCGCTCTGGGCGGTAGACCACCATGATGTAGCCCCACAGCAGCACGACCATGACCACGCCGACCGGCAGCATGTACCGGGTCAGCTCGAAAAACGTGATCTCGCGACCGACGATCTCCTTGAAGAAGCCGATGGCCACCGCGCCGCGGGCTGCACCGAGCAGCGTGATGATGCTGCCCGCTCCCGCGACATACGCCATGCCGATGAACAGCCCCTTACCGAAGCGGGTCGGTTTGCCGCTGGAGTCGTACATACCGTGAATCGTCAGTAATAGCGGAAAGACCGCGGCCGCCACCGCGGTGTGCGCCATGATCAAGGTCAGCGCCGCGGTCATCGCAAAGGCGCCCAGGTAGATCCGGCTCGTCTTCTCGCCGATCAGGGTGAGCATCTTGTAAGCAAGGCGTTTGGTCAGACCGGTCTTGGCAAACGTCATCCCGATCACGATCGATCCGAATATGAACCAGACCGACGTATCCATGAAATCGGTGAACGCGACGCGGGGATCGCGGATCAAGAACAGCGCCTGGACGACGCCGATGGTGATACTGGTCACCCCGATCGGCACGACTTCGAACACCCACCAGATCCCCGCCCACAGGAACAGGCCGATGGCGAGTTGGCCCTGGCGCGAAAGAGTATAACGACCGCCGCTGGGGTCGACAGCGTCGGCCCATTCGGGCGACAGATAAAAGGCCAGGAACAGCCCGACGCCGAGGGCGGTGAAGAAGATCCGTCGCCAATCGATGGATCGATGCGAGAGGACGGCAGTACCTTCGGGGGACAGCTTTTCGGGTGGAAGCGGGCGCGGCGGGATGGCCATACAGCGTTTTCCCTTTGCGTCGATGCTCGCTTTCGCCGCGCGCTGAGAGCGGCGGCTGCAGGTCCGATCACGGAAGACTAGCAGCACCGGACCGGGGATTTTCAACCAAGGTATCGTGCCGCGGTGGGGTTGTCAAAACCCGTTAAAAAATTAATCGTGTGCCGTCGGTACCCCGTTTGTCGGCGCTGGCAACGGCTTACCTCGACTCGGTACCGCACCGTTGCCCGCTGCGCTGGCCGCGCCGCCGGGCCATCGCGCCGCCGCGCCATCGCGCCGCCGGGCCATCGCGCCGCCACACCCGCCGCTCACTCTTTGACGGTCACCAACAGCGGGAACTCGAACCGTTCGTCGCAGCCGGTGATCGGCGGGTGGAAAGTCGGTTGGGCTAGCCCGGCGTCGGCTAGCAGTGTGACCAGCTCGTCGTCGCGATAGGCCTGATGGCACTGCACGTAGCGGCGTGGTTCGTCACAACCGGCCTCGACGATCCAGTGCACGTTGATCTCCGCGCGGGCGGCTTCGTCCCAGGCGAACTCCTGTAGCCAGAGGTGGGGCACGTCGCTGAAGACTGACTTGTCGCACGCCTGCCACTGATGGCCATCCTCGCGTGGGAACAGATCCGACGGCTGGTACTCCAGGACAAACAGACCGCCGGGCTTCAGACAGGCCACCAGTCCGTCGAGGATGCCGGCGGCGGTGGTCGGCGGAAACGAGTGCAACTCGCCGAACCAGAAAGTCACTGCGTCCATCGGCCCGAGTCGGTCGGGCAAGTCCGCTGGCAGGGTGGTGAGGTCCTCCTCGAAATAGCGCACCTCGAGTTCCGCCTGCGCGGCGCTCGAGCGGGCGTGACCGATGGCAGCGGGGCTGAAGTCCAGCCCGGCGGCGCGGTGGCCGCGGGTCGCGAGTTCATGGCAGTAGAAACCGGGACCGCAAGCGGCGTCCAGAATCGAGAAGCGAGCACCGTGACCGTGCAGCCGGCCGATGAGTAGTGTCTCGAGCCAATCGACGTGACGCGCGATCACATCGCGCGTCCGGCTCGCCATGTGACTGTCCTGAGCGAGGTGCACCGTGAGCATGCGCTCACTGAAGTTGCGATCGTGCCATGGTAGTTGGCCGCCGTCGGCCCACGGCCGCGGTGGCCTGGTGTCGGCAGCGATCCGTGCCACCGCCGCGGCGAACCAGTTCGTGTCCATATTCGTCTCCGGAGTTATCCACTGCCCCTGCCAGTTGTCCACAGCGCTAGGCGGCAGATTCTGCCGATTCTTGCGCGCAGGCCGCTTCCGGTCTGGGTCGGATTATCCTCTGCTCGGCAGCAGTTATCCACAACGCGGGGGAGATATCCACCGGTTTATCCTCCGCTGCCTGGCCGCTGTCCCCCGTCTTGCACACGCCTTATCCACAATTAATGGCGCGCAATTCCGGTCACGTCGACTAGAACGTGGTATCGTGGTCGTTCCGGTCGCGAGCTTGCGCCGGGCAAACGACTCGCCAGCAGCCGCCGCCATCGCAGAGGGAGACCAGGTGCAGACGAGACCGCAACGCGCCGACCGGATCACCGATTCGGCCACGCTTTTGAACTACGCCCAAGATCGGCAACCTCCCTATAACCTCGACGCGGAGCGGGCCATCCTCGGTGCCGTTTTCCTCGACCGCGAGGCGGTCGGTCTGGCCATTGAGAAGCTGATGCCCGAGGAGTTTTACCGCAAGGAACACCGGCTGATCTTCGCTGCGATGTGCGGCCTGTACGAACAGGATCAGGCCATCGACCCGATCACCGTATCGGAAGCTCTGGAGCAGCAAGGGCAACTCGAGACCGCGGGGGGGATCGATTACCTGACCGACCTGGGTGCCATCGTCGCCACCGCGGCCAACGTCATTTTCCACGCCGGGATCGTGCATCAGAAGGCGGTGCTACGCGAACTGATCCACGCCTCGACGCTGATTGCCGCGGAGGCGTTCGAAGGGGCGGGCGAAGTCTCGGAGATCCTCGACCGCGCCCAGAGCCGCCTGTACGCCATCAGCGAGGAGACGCGCAAGGGCGGTTTCGCCAGTGTCGACCGCGTGGTCCCAGACACTTTCAAGGCGATCGAGGAGGCGTTCCAGAGCAAGAGCGATGTTACCGGGCTGCGTACCGGGTTCCGGGATATGGATCGGATGCTCAGCGGTCTGCAGAAGGCGGACCTCACCGTCCTGGCGGCCCGTCCCTCGATGGGCAAGACCAGCCTCGCGCTGAATATCGCCTACAACGTGGCGACCCACGAGAAGCAAGGCGTGGCGATCTTCAGCCTGGAAATGAGCAAAGAGCAGCTGGTGATGCGGATGCTCTGCTCGGCCACTGGTTTCAACCTGCACAACCTGCGCCGCGGCAAGCTACGCGCCGAGGACTGGCCGCGGTTGACTGCCGCCTGCGAGAAGCTCTCCCACGCGCCGATCTATATCGACGATTCGAGCGGCGTCACCGTGCTCGAGATGAAGTCGAAGGCGCGACGATTGCAGCAGCAGCAGGGTATCGGACTGGTGATCATCGACTACATGCAGTTGATGAGCAGCCACGCCCGGGCGGAGAATCGCCAGCAAGAAATCTCGGTGATCAGCCGCAACCTCAAGGGCATGGCCAAGGATCTGGGCGTTCCGGTGCTGGCGCTCAGCCAGCTTTCACGTGCGGTCGAATCGCGCAGTGAACACAGGCCTCTGCTCTCGGACCTGCGGGAGTCGGGCTCCATCGAGCAGGACGCCGACGTGGTGCTCTTCATCTACCGGGGCGAAGTATACAATCCCGAAGACGAGGCGGTTCGCAATCTCGCGACGATCATCGTGGGCAAGCAACGCAACGGACCGATCGGTCAGTTCGAATTGCATTTCCACAAGGAGTACACCAAATTCTCGGACCTCGCGCGCTGATCACAGCGCGCCGAGCGCGGCGCGGCATCCCTGCCGAAGGCGCGACAGGGAGGGGATGGATCCCCTGCCGCGCCCTCCGGGTTACGCCGCTCCGCAGACTCGTCCGCCGCGGCAGTAGACGAACTGCGCCGCTCAGGTTATATTCGCCCCATCATGTTCCCCACGGTCATCAATATCGGCCACACGGCTATCTACGGTTTCGTCCAGATCGGGCGCGGGTTCCTGCTGCTGTCCGAGATCCTGGCGCAGTTGCCCAACGCCTGGCGTATGCGCCGCGAGATCCTCGATCAGATGCACATCGTGGCCATCGGATCGTTGCCGTTGGTGATCACGACCGCGGTGTTCGTCGGCGCGGTGACTGCGGTGCAAGCGGTCTACCAGATGCAAGCCTACGTGCCGATGGTCTTCCTCGGCACGGTGATCTCCAAGTCGGTCTTCATCGAGCTGGGACCGGTGCTGACCGCTCTGGTGGTCGGCGGCAGATTATGCGCCAACTACGCCGCGGAACTCGGAACCATGAAGGTTACCGAGCAGATCGACGCCATGGAGATCATGGCCATCGATCCAATTCGCTACCTGGCGTTGCCGCGTTTCATCGCCGCGGTGTTGATGCTGCCGGTCGCCACCATAATTGCGAACACGGTGGCGATCGTCGGTGGATTTCTGGTCTCGGTGATGACTCTCGATGTGACGGCCGAGACCTTCGTCGAAGGCATGCGGGCCTACTTCGAATCGAGCGACGTGTTGGGCGGGCTGTTCAAGAGTTTCATCTTCGGCGGTATCATCGCGCTATCGGGCATCCACTTCGGGATGAGCACCGAGGGCGGTGCTGAAGGCGTGGGGCGCGCGACCATGGGCGCGGTGGTCGCCTGCATGCTGAGTATACTCGTCGCCGACTACATACTGGCGGCCGTGTTGTTCCAGATTATTTTTGCCTGAGTATCGGCTAACGTCGGCGAGCACCGCAGAGCACTGGAAAGCGA
>JAUVBS010000390.1 GCA_030591105.1 bacterium
CGGCAAGAACTGACCGTGCTTGTAGAGACCGCGTGCTGGGTCGGCGCCCTCGGCCGGCATCTGCAGCTTGAGCAAGGCGAGCGCCTGCTCCGGCGTCGGCCGCAACTGCTGCACCACCAAATCGTCGAAATGGACGCGCTTACGCGTCGTCACCACCAGACTCTCGGCGTCGTGTACCATCACCAATAAAGATCGGGCGAAGGGCGAGGTCAGCACGTGAATCGTGTCCTGCTGCCAGCGATCATCCGCCGGAGCCGGAAAGGCATGAACGTAGAGCAGGTCGCGCGCGCTGACGAACTTGCCGGCGGTCGCGGCGGCTACATCTTTCGGATGGTTAAACGTCTCGGCGTGTCGGACCGGCACCCGCAACTCCAACACCTGAAGGTCGACCAGGGGATCCTTGCTACGCACCGCACGTGACACGCGGTAGTGGGTGCTCGGTTCCGCCGGGATGAGAAAGAAACACTCGTGCGGCCTGCGCCCGGCGTAGAGCATCGCCTTGCTGTCGCCGTCGAGGTCTGGGTGATCGACGACAGAGCAACCGGCAGTCTTCGGCCAGCGTAGGGTCTGCTCAACCTTGCGCTCGAAGTCGACGGTGAGCATCGGATCGGTGACGATGCCGGAGTTGTCGTCTTTGACATCAACCGGCTGTACCTCGAGCATCGGACTGTCAATGCGTGCGCTGTCGAGATGTTCCGCCAAGCGCACCAGGCGCGCGGCGGCGATCGGGACGATAGGCTCGGCCGCAGGTTCCGACTCCACCGCAGGGGTGCAGCCGGCTACCAGCAACGGCACGAACCAACATGCTTGAAGTCGGCTCATTGCTCCAGATGGTGCCAGACGAGCGCCGGGAGGCAAGATTCTCGCACCAAGCCAAGCAGCTCAGCCGGCAACCGAGTCCAGCCCCAAGCGCCTCGATTCGCTGCAAGCAGCGGCATATGTTCGCCTGACGAGGTGGGAACATCCGTTGCCGTCGCACCAACCGGCAGGGCCACCGCGCAGACTCACCCCTTCCTGATCGTCACCGCCGACCAATACACCGAGATCCGCGCCCGCGCCTCCTCGTCGCCGTGGTCGGCGATGAAGGCAGAGGCCATTGCCCACGCACAGGGTTGGTCGTTTGATGGCGCTGGAGACTTCGCCGACAAGTGCTGGGACCTGGTGGATATCGACAGCACGGCGGCGCTCGCCTACATTCTCGACCCGGGCAACAAGACCACCTACAAGAACAAGATCCTCTCGGCGATTTCAGAGTGGGACGGTCTCGTCGGTGATATCAGCCGCTCGCCCTGGACCTCCATCGTTCCGCCAACACGCGCGTTCTTCAATGCGGTCCTCGCCCTCGACATCGTCCACGGCGACCTGAGCGCTGGCGAACTCTCGGACGCCGAGGCACACCTGCAGCCGGTCGGCGACTGGATCTGCGCAAACGCCGACGGCTCGCTCGGGGCGGCGTTCAGCTCGCTTCTTTGTAGCGGCCATCTTCTGTCGTATCCTAATATTTCCCTCGAAAAGCTCCTCTGGTTGTCCGGCGTGTTGCCGGGTTTCATTCTACGGGGAGCTTTTCAGGTGTTGATCACAAAATCTTCGTTTGATCGAAGGCTAGAGGTGTCATGATGAAGACACTTGTCATCATAACGGTCGTTTTCGTCACGGTATTCGCAGTCTCCATAGCGTCGGCCGTCGCCCATCCGTTCCTGATCATCGACGAATCGGATTACCCGGCGATGCAGGCGCGCGCGTCCCAGCCACCGTGGAACTCGATGAAAAGCAACGCGATCAGCGCCTTCAACTCCACCACGATCTCGGCAGGCGAAACCGAATACGTCAAGGCGGGCAAGATGGCGACCCTGATGAGGACCGCCCCGCTGTGCTACATCCTCGACCCCGGCAACAGGACCGCGTACGTCGACAAGATATACGATTCACTGCTCTTCTGGGACGATATCGAGCCGTGGATCGGCTCGGACAATTGGACGACCGTGGTCAGACCGGGCAAAGCGTTCTTTAACTCCGTACTTACGCTGGATATTGTCTACAATGACCTGACCTCAGCCCAACGCGCCACTCTCGAATCTGCTCTGGCAAGCGTCGGCGACAAGTATTTCAGTGGGCCGGGGAAGGTCAGCTCCTGGCCGCTCAACAGGTGGGGTTGCGCCGGCATCTGGGCGGTGTATTCGCAGAACAGCTCCCGGATCACCACGTGCGCGAACAACTACTACGACAGGTTCTTTTCCCTGGTAACGCCTGACGGCGTCTTCATCCCGGGGCCGGATTACGCTTCGGCACGGCTTGGTGGACATGTGGACTCGAAGACCTACTTCATGGACGTGCTCGAATACACGGGCGAGGACAACCGGTATTACTCGGACGCGAAGTTGGGGAAATTCTATGAATGGCTGTACGGATACTCCGTGACCCCTTTCAAGATGAATTACTCCTTCGGGGACGCCATTCCGTTATGTCCCCCGGGCGAATCTCCATACGGCAAGGCGGCGATATACCGCGCCGACAGATTCTCCGCTGAGGCCGGGCACCTGGCTTCGTGGTGTGAGGGAACGCCCGACCCGTCCGCGACTTTCCTGGATTACCTCTTGTACGATTCTTCGATGATGTCGCCGGAGAAACCGACGACCCGGATCTTCCCCGACGGGGGTGCGTGGCTGATGGAGGACAACTCATCCGACCGGTCGCTGGCCGGCGTGCTGTACAACCCCAAGACGGACCCGACGGCGAACCACGCCCGCAAACAGGTCAACTCGATTGCGATCGCCGCCTA